>NZ_SMMH01000011.1:0-115000 GCF_004634215.1 Deinococcus fonticola
GCGCCTTGCCGCTTCCTTTTGACGTGAGGCTCTTCAAGTACTGCTCCTGCTCAGCACTCAGCACGACCGCATACTGAATTGGGCGTCCCATAGGCTAAGTATTATAATTTCTAGAACGCTGTACTAGGACGCTTGGTGGTGCCGATGTCGGCGGCGGGCAATTCGCCGCTCTTGATAGCCTCATACACCCGCTGCCGTGGAAGGCCAAAGTGCTTGATGACCTCGCTCACGCGCATCCATTCTTTTCTTGGTACTGTCATTTTTTCTCCTGCTGTAAGAGCAGCCACGTTGGGCTGACTAAGGCTGGATAAATGACGGTGTCTATGGTGACGTGAGTTGTCAACTGACTGGAACAGCCCAGCGCACATTCGAGAAACCGGACGGAAAACAGAATCTGATTCCTACCACGGCCTAATTACCGACACCGACATACTTTCCAGCGCACGATTGCCTGAACTGAATCGTTTTGCTGTTAGGAATGTCGGTAATCGGTTATCTTTATGCCCTCTGGGTGGAGAGCGATATCCACGAGGGATATCCTATAAATGCAGGCGTTGAGCACAGTACCTGCAAGTGCGGGTGTGTAATACAGTCCCTTCTGCTGGGGGATGAAGCTCGAAACAACTCTGGTGAGGGACTGCACACCTTCATTCCTGTCTTCAATGTTACCCAAACTCGGAGATGGCTGTCAAATATTGTCCAAAACGTGTCCAAAACCCAGCGACACACCAGAGAACATGAGAGCACGAAGCTAAAGGATTCGATAAGAAAAAGTTTCGATGGCAGCGCACACTATGGACTTCTGTGGTATAGTATGAGGCAATAGAATCCATAACCCTGGCTGACTCTTAATCAGCGGGTTGTAGGTTCGATTCCTACACGACCCACCAGAACAAACCCCGCCCAGTGCGGGGATTTTTTATCTGCTGTTCCGATGGAAGTCGACTGCGCCAATTGGCGGATGTGGCCAGCGGCATGTGGCGGGCATGATCGTTACGTTTACCTGGAGGTGGGCATGAAACGCGATATTCAGGACACAGACGAGGATCGAAGGCCCAGAGCTTTTTTTCACAGGTAGGAAGTCAGGGTGACTTCCCGCCTGAACTGGAGTGTAGAAATGAACGGGAAGCACATCACAAAATTGGGGTTTGAGAACAAGGCCATTGGCCTGGCGCTGGCGGCGGCGAACGTGCGCGAGGGTGCCGGCGCGGGCAGAAGCGAGGTGCTGGCCGAGTTGAAAAGCGTGCAGGCCAACCCGCAGGCCTATGCGGCGGGCGGCGTCTACGCCGAGCTGGCGGCGCACCTGCTGGAACAGCACGCGCAAACCGAGGCGAAAAGAGGTGCGGCCCTGCACGCTTCTCCCCTGCCCTACCGGGTGTGGGGCGAAGACTTGATCGAGCCGGGTGCCCGCGCCCAGATGGACGTGGCGATGCGCCTGCCGATCAGCCGGGACGGGGCGCTGATGCCCGACGCGCACGTGGGGTACGGCCTGCCGATTGGCGGCGTGCTGGCCACCGAGAACGCCGTGATTCCTTACGGGGTGGGCGTGGATATCGGATGCAGCATGATGCTGAGCGTGCTGCCCGTGAAAGCAACCGACCTGAGCGTGGACGAGGCGAAAAGCCTGCTGCTGAAGCACACGCGTTTCGGCGCGGGCGTGGCCTTCGAGAAACGCGAACGCGACGACCACGAGGTCTTGCACGAGGGCACCTGGCACTCTCAGAACATCCTGCGGCACCTGTTCGACAAGGCCGCCACACAGATCGGCAGCAGCGGCAGCGGCAACCACTTCGTGGAGTTCGGCACACTGACGATGCCCCGGGCGGACGTGGGCCTGGAGGCCGGCGAGTACCTTGCGATCCTGTCGCACAGCGGCTCGCGCGGCTTCGGAGCGCAGGTGGCGGGCCACTTCACTGGCGTGGCGCAAAAACTCCACCCGAACCTGGACAGGGCCGCACAGAAACTGGCGTGGTTACCGCTGGACGGCGAGGACGGCGCGGCCTACTGGGAAGCCATGGACCTGGCAGGCCGCTACGCGCTGGCGAACCACGAACTGATTCACGCCCGCCTGGGCCGCGCCCTGAAGGTCATGCCACTGGCCCAGGCGCGCAACAGCCACAACCTGGCCTGGAAACAGCTGGTGAACGGTCAGGAACTGATCGTGCACCGCAAGGGCGCCACACCTGCCGAAGCGGGGCAACTGGGCCTGATTCCCGGCAGTATGGCCGACCCCGGTTACCTGGTGCGCGGGCGCGGAAATGCAGAAGCCCTGGCCAGCGCCAGCCACGGCGCGGGTCGTCAACTCGGGCGCAAGGCGGCGGCCAACACCCTCAACAAAAAAGAGGTTCAGGCGTACCTGAAGCAGCGCGGCGTCACCCTGATCGGCGGCGGCATCGACGAGGCGCCGCAGGCGTACAAACGCATTCAGGACGTCATCGCCCGCCAGAGCGACCTGGTGGACGTCGTGGCCGAGTTTCGCCCGCGCGTGGTGCGCATGGACACCGGCAGCGAAGACGTTTAAAACTCAGGGCTAAGGGCCGTGCAGGGACATCCCCGCACGGCCTTTTCCCTTTCTGGTTCACCTGCAAAGCCATGTCTATTCACATCAGCCTTTACCCGGCGCTGGCGCAATTCCAGGAGCCCATCAGGGGCTTCACGGGAGGGGAAAATTTCAGCAGACCTGAATATGCGCTGTTGAACTTGCCGGAATTGAGAATTCTGTTAGAGGAGCGTGGTTACAGTGCGTCGTGTCTAGGAACTGGAATGCAGGCCCGTTGCGACTGGCCGCCCTTACTGCAACCCTCGTCCTGTCGATGGCGCAGGCCGCCACGATTCGCATCGCCAGTGTCAGTCCCCTGTCTGGTAGCCTGGCGCCCATCGGCAGCGAGGTGAAGCGCGGGGCCGAGCTGGCGGTACAGCAGCAGCAGCGGGCTTTCAGGGCCCTGGGCTACGACCTGGAACTCGTGGCACTGGACGACCAGGCGACGGCCAGCAACGCCGCGCCCCTGGCGAAGAGAATGATGGATGACCCGAGCCTGCTGGGTGTGGTGGGCGCCCTGAATTCCAGCGTTACCAACGTGCTGGGCGGCGCGTTGGCCCCCTCCAGTCTGGCCCTGATTTCACCGGCGAGCACCAACACCGGCCTCTCCGAGAACGGCTGGAACAACTTCAGCCGGCTGGTCGCCCCGGACAGTGCGCAGGCGGTGGCCGCCGTGAAGTACATGCTGGAAGAACTGAAGGCCCGAAAAGTGTTTATCGTGTCGGACAACACCGCGTACGGCAACGGCCTGAGCAAGACCGTGCAGGTCAACCTGAAGAAAAACAACCTGACCCTCAGCGGATATATGGGGGCCTCGAACGCGCAGCAGGTCAGCAGCGCGGTGAAGGCCATCAAGGCGGCCAGTCCAGACGTGGTGTACTACGGCGGCACCGACGACAACGGCTCGCAACTCGTCAAGGCGCTGCGCGGAGCCGGGGTCAAGGCCGTGTTCATGGGCGGCGACGGCCTGGACTCCCCAAGTTTCGTGGAGCGGGCCGGCAGCGCCGCGGCGGGCGTGGTGTACTCCACGGGGTTTGGCCCCATCGATCCGATGACGGGCCGGCAGTATATCCGGCTGTACCAGGCGGCATACAAGGAGCAGGCCAGCGGCGTCTCCGCTTACGCCTACGATTCCACCGTCGTTCTGCTGGAGGCCATCAAGACACTGCTGGAGCAGGGGAAAATGCCCACCCGCGCCCAGGTGAGCAGCGCCGTGCGGCAGGTGAAGCTGGACGGATGCCGCAGCGACTTGCCGATTTGCACGACGATCAGTGGCCCGGTGGCCTTCGATGACCGTGGTGAACACGAGCGCTCCCGCGTCTATATCGTGACCCTGAACAGCAAAGGCGTCTCCGAAATTACCACCGTGAAGACCGTGACCGCCGCGTCACTGCGCTGATTGACTGCACTCAAATTCCCTCAGGCTGGCCCCGTGCAGCGTCTCGCACGGAGCCAGTGTTTATTGAGGGTCACTGTTCATTGAGGGGCGCTGCCTGGCGAGGACGACTGGATCTGCGTGGCCAGCCACTGCACCAGGGCCCCAGCGGTGGCGGGGTTGGTGGCCAGCGCGATGTCGTGCACGTCACACAACCTGACCAGGGCCGACACGTCCGGTTCGTGCGGCTGCGCGGTGAGGGGATCACGGAAGAAGAATACCGCCAGCACCTTTTCCTCGGCGATGCGGGCGCCGATCTGCTGGTCACCCCCGAGCGGGCCGGACAGCACGCGCTCGACGCTGAGGCCGGTCTGTTTCTGCAAGATGCCGCCAGTGGTGCCCGTAGCCACCAGATGAAACTGTGCCAGCACGTCCCGGTGGGACAGGGAGAACATCGCCAGTTCCAGCTTCTTCTTGTCGTGCGCAATGAGGGCCACCTGCCGTTTGCCGCCGAACCCGTCTGCCATACCCAAATTGTGTCACAGCCCTTCCCAAGTCAGTCTTGCTCATCTAACTCATGATGAAGTCGAAGCATCATGAGGAATGACTGCGCCTCACGAGACGGCTCCGCCGGCCACCCGCACCCGCAAGCGCACCTTCGGCGTTTACATAGGCCGCTTTGAGCCCCCACACATGGCCCACCTGCTGGTGATGCAAGAAGCCCTCCAGAGCGTGCAGAAACTTATCGTCGTGATCGGCTCGGCCCGCGCCGCCCGCAACACCAAGAACCCCTTCACCGCCGAAGAACGCCAGGAGATTATTACCGGCATGCTGGGCGAAACCGGCATCCCCAAAAGCCGCCTCCTCTTCGTTCACGTGCGCGACTACTTCTACAACGAAAGCCTGTGGCTCTCCGAAGTGCAGCGCGGCGTGCAGGCCTACACGCACGGCAGCAGCGACATCGCCCTGATCGGCCACATCAAAGACGAAAGCAGCTACTACCTGCGATCATTCCCCGCCTGGGAATTCATTCCTACCCACGTGGTCAGTCCCCTGAGCGCCACCGACGTGCGCAGAGCGTACTTCGAAGACCGCCTGGAAGACGTGCAGGGCATGGTGCCGCCCGCCGTACACACCTTCTTGCAGCGCTTTCACCAGACGAGCGATTACACGCAACTGAAAGAAGAATACGAGTACCTGAAAAAGTACAAGGCCGCCTGGAAGGACGCGCCCTTCCCGCCCATCTTCGTGACCACCGACGCCGTGGTCACCCGCAGCGGACACGTCCTGCTGGTGCGCCGCGCCGGACTGCCCGGACGGGGCCGCCTCGCCATGCCCGGCGGGTTTCTGGAACAGCACACCACCCTGCTGGACTCCTGTATCCGCGAAATCCACGAAGAAACCGGCCTCAGCGAAGCCGTGAACCTGCCCAGCCACCTGAAAGCGCGGGCTGTCTTCGACTACCCGGACCGCAGCCAGCGCGGACGCACCGTCACGCACGCTTTCCATTTCGACCTGGGCATAGGCCAGCTTCCTGGCCTGCGCGCCGCCAGTGACGCTGCCGAAGCCCTCTGGATGCCCCTAAGTGAAGCCCTCGCCCAGCCCGAACTGTTCTTCGAGGATCACCACGCCATCATCGAACACTTCCTGATGCGCGGGTAGACGGGAACATCCGCCATTCGACTGATGCCCATTTGACACGAGCCCCTTAAGCTGAACCCTCACAAGCCTCAACGCTGCCCAGGTGAAGGCAGACGGCAACCCCCACCAGAACGAGTGGGGGCTTTCCATTTCGTGCAGAGCCGCACTGGGACGGGTTGCAGCCGCCTGGTCGGTTATCCGCGTGTGGATCGCAAGGGCGCGGAGGTTCGCGTTGCGGTGTCGCCTGGGGTTTGAAAACGACAGGCCGTGTCGGGGTCGGCCTTCACTCTGAGCGCGTTGAACGAAACGAAATCAGACGTTTAACACCGTCCTGGACGTCTTTTGTGGGTTCAGGCGCTGGAGTGCTTATGTCGTGGAAAGGCCCTGTCCGTATCGGTCTGGTGTTGCTGGCGGTCTTGTCGAGTGTCGTGGTGTCTGTGCGGAGTGTGGAGTTGCCGGGCGCGTCCGTCATTCTGGCGGGGGAAGACGAGCCAACGCGGCCCAGACAACCTTGAGAAGAACTTCAGTTGAGTTGATGGGCTGGACGTCACTGGTGTCGAGAATGCGCTTCTAGCAAGTTTCTACGCCTTAGGGGAATTCTCCCGACCTGCCCATCAGGCACTTTCTATAAAAGTCAAACCGCCCCGCCAGGAAGGTTGGGGCGGTTCGAGTCGTTGCGGGTTTACTTCTTCTTGGTGCGGTAGCTGTCGCCGAAGCGCTTGTTGAACTTGTCCACGCGGCCTTCGGTGTCCACGAAGCGTTCTTCGCCCGTCCAGAAGGGGTGCACGCCGCTCCACACGTCCACGTGGATTTCGGGTTTGGTGCTGAGGGTTTCCATCACGACTTTGCCCTGGTAGATAATTTTGCAGGGAACAGCTTTAGGGTGCAGGTCTTTTTGCATTGTTTTCTCCTCGGCCACGTCGGGTGCGTAGCCATGAACCGAAAGAGTGTATCAGATAGCTGGTGTAAAGTCACCACACGTAACGGTCAGTCCAGCGTTCCCCCCGGCGGATGAAGGGAGCGCGGGTGCCGAGGACGCGGTGACCGCCTTTCACCGCCGAGCGCACCAGCAGGCGCGGGTCGAGGTTGGGGTACAGGGTGCGGGCAAAGCTGATTTCCTCGCGGATGTCCAGGGATTCGCCACTGGCGACCGAGTCGGTTCCAAGGGCAATTTCCACGCCTGCGGCAGCGAACTGCGCCCATTTGAAGGTGCCGCATTCCAGGTGATGGTTGCTGCGCGGGCAGGTGACGACGGCGCACCCGGCGCGGGCCACGCGCCCGATGTCGTCCGGGGTGACGTTCACCATGTGAATCAGGGTGGGCGTGGCGTTCAGGACACCCAATTCATCCAGGTAACGCACGGGCGTCAGGTCAGGTTCAGGAGGCCGTCCGATAATCTCGGCAAAGGTGTCGGGCGTGAAGGCTCTCAGCCGACTGTCCCAGAGCGGCCCGGCGCCCGTCTGGAACAGCTCAAGTTCAGTGGGGTGCTCGGCCACGTGGATTTGCATGGGCAGGCCCTCGCTGGCGGCGTACTCGGCGGTCAGTCGCATGAGGCGGTGACTGACGGTGAATGGCGTGTGCGGCGTAATGCCCAGGCGCAGGCCGTCCGGGCGCGCCTTTCTGCGCCAGCCGGCCATCAGTTCCCGCAGGCGCGTGAAGGCCGCGTCAGCCATCTCGACTTTCGGGGCGAACAGCTCGAAGTACAGCACCCCTTGCAGGTCATGGCGTTCCAGCAGGGCGTCCATCACGTCCGGCGCGAACACGATGTCGCCCACGCCTCCTACCTTCAGGCGCACGAGTTCGTCTGCCCCGGCCAGTGCGCCAGGCACGCCACGTTTCTCGCGCTGGCCCACCACCACTTCGGGAATCCAGCGGAAGTAAGGCAGGGCCGTAAATTCGTAGGCGCTCATGTCCAGGTGGGTGTGCGCGTTCACGGGCGGCGGCGCGATGATTCCGCCTACGTGTTCCACCACGGCGTGGGGGTAGTTGCGTTTCAGTTCGTCAGGATGGCCCGTCGCGGCAATGATGTCGCGCATCAGCACCACCCCGCCGGGCGACTGCGCCCCGCCCATGCCCGTGTACAGCACGTCACAGGTCAGCAGGCGGGGCAGGTTCAGGTCACGGGCGGTCATGCCCGTGATGTTAGAGCAGTTCTCCGAATTCCGCGCGCTGTGGAAGGGCATCTCAGAGCGCTCCATTCTTCGTTCTGCTCGTCTGAATTCACTCGCTCTCTGCGAGCTGTGCCAGTCTGCCCGGCCAAAATCAATGCGTTCTTTTGTCAAATGCTCCAGGTCATTTGCTTTTCTTCGCGGGCGCTTTCGTGGCCTTCTTCGCCGGGGCGGCTTTTTTCGTTCCGGTTTTCCGGGTGGCCGACTGCTCGACGTGCTGCGCTTTCACGCTGGCGGGGCGCGGGGGTTTTTCCCTGCCGGCTTCCAGTTCGGCGTACAGCGCCGCGCCGACAATTCCGGCGTCGTTCAGCAGCGCGGCGGGCACCACCTGACTGCGTTCCAGGGTCACCAGGTCGCGCCACCGGTCGGCTTTCTTGCTGATGCCGCCGCCGATGATGAACAGGTTCGGGCTGAACAGCAGTTCCAGGTGTTGCAGGTACGTGACCGCGCGTTTACTCCACTGCTTCCAGTTCAGGTCGTCGTTTTCGCGGGCGCGGTCCGAGGCCCAGCTTTCGGCGTGCTTGTCGCGCAGCCACAGGTGACCCAGTTCGGTGTTCGGCACCAGCACCCCGTCGTTGATGAGGGCGCTGCCGATGCCGGTGCCGAAGGTCAGCACCATGACCACGCCGGGAACGCCCACCCCCGCCCCGAATTTCGCCTCGGCCAGCCCGGCGGCGTCCGCGTCGTTGATCAGGTGAACGTCGCAGCCGGTGGCGTCCGTGAACAGCCGGTCGGCGTCCAGCCCGATCCAGCCCTGGTCGACGTTCGCGGCGCTGAGGGTCACGCCGTGCTGCACGATGCCCGGAAAGGTGATGCCCACCGGGCCGCCGTGCTGGAAGTGCTCCACCAGTTCCTTCACGACGCGGGTCACGTCGGCAGGTTTCGCGCCTTCCGGCGTGGGAATGCGCCAGCGTTCCGCCAGCAGTTGTCCGGTCGCCGTGTCCACCGGAGCGCCCTTGATGCCACTGCCGCCAATGTCGATGCCCAGGATGACCGTCATACGGGTGTCAGCATATCGGTTTACGCGGCCTGCCGGGTCAGGAAGGGCAGAGGATGACGGGCACAAGGCGAGTGGGCAAGATGCCCAGCAACCAAGGGAACACCGCCTCAAGCATGTTTTTCACGACCCGCCTTCCGCTCCGTCAACCACAGGGGCCACGCCACGCTGCCTTTCTGCTACGTTCACGTCATGACCTTGTTCAGACTGGATGGAAAGCGCGCGCTGGTCACGGGGGGCACCAGGGGCATCGGGCTGGCGGCGGCGCGGCAACTGCGCGAACTGGGGGCCGAGGTGACGGTGGCCTCGCGCAGTGAAGCGAATGTGCAGGCGGCGGCCCAGCAGCTCGGGGCGCGCGGCCTGGTGGCCGACGTGAGCAGGCCCGAGGAGATCGAGCGGCTCATGGCGCAGGTGGGGCCGCTGGACATCCTGATCATCAACGCGGGTGGCCCGCCGCCCAGCCTGCCCAGTCAGGTCTCCGAGGACGGCTGGGAAAAAGGCTTTCAGACGACGTTCATGAGTGCGGTGCGCCTCGCGGACGCCGCGCTGCCGGGGATGCGCGAGCGGGGCTGGGGCCGGATTATCGCCATTACCAGCCAGTCGGTGCAAAACCCGGTGTTGATGCTGCCCGTCAGCAACGCCATGCGCGCCGCCGTGACGAACCACCTGAAAACGCTGGCGATGGAAGTGGCGCGCGACGGGGTGACCTGCAACACGGTGGCGCCCGGCCTGACCGCCACCGAACGCCTCCAGAACCTGTACAAGCCTGACGAGGCCGAGACCATCAAGAAGAACATTCCCGCCCAGCGCTTCGGTCAGCCGGAGGAAGTCGCCGCCGCCATCGCCTTCCTGGCCACCCGTGAGGCCGCCTACATCACCGGGCAGGAGATTCTGGTGGACGGCGGGAACAACATTTGAGACGAGGTTGAGGGCGAATTCATAGCGGGCCGTGCAGACCTGTGTTTTCACTCATGTCCGCTCGGAGCACCAGAAAATCACTCATCTTCTTTTTTCGTTGCCTTCAGGCCTCGCTGAGTGCAACGGGATTTAACGTGATTTCGCGCATCATGCCAGACGGGCCGAACTATCGCCAGGACGCACAAATCTCACTGCGGGGCAATAAATTCCCGTCTGGCGCGTTCGTCGCGCATCACGTCGAAGGCATAAAATTCCTGCACCAGTCCGGCGTTCAGGAGATCGGGGTGGCGGGCAATGAACTCCTCCCACGTCTCCCCTGCCCGCCGGCGTTCCAGTACCAGCAGGAACCAGGCGACGGTCAGGGTTTCATGGTACTTGTCGGCCTTACCGCTGGCCTGCGCGATCTGCCGCAAGCCGCGCCGGAATTCCGCCAGGGCCAGCAGCGCGGGCGCATCCTGCAGCATGAGCCAGGCTACGTACACGTGCGCTTCGTGGCTGAACCTCCCGTACTTCTGCGTGGCCTGCCCGAAGAAAACCTTGAACGGGCGCACGTGAGTGGTTCTGGCAGACATGCCCATATTCTGCCCTGCCGTCCGCCAGAGGGTGGCCCTTGACCCTGACGCCGCGTGAGGCCTCACACTCTCTGGCAGGAGGTGACGAGATGACCAGCGCAGGTGAAGCGCCCTGGACGGTGGGCGAGGTGGCGGAATGGACGCGCCTGAGCATTCGCACGCTGCATCACTACGACGACATCGGGCTGCTGGTGCCGTCGGAGCGCAGTGAGGCCAATTACCGCCTGTACACGCCGGCGGACGTGACGCGGTTGTACCGCATCCTGACTTACCGCGACCTGGGGTTTGCGCTCTCGGAGATCATGCGGCTGCTCAGCGCCGACGCCGCCGAGGAACAAGCGGCGCTGGCGTTGCAGGCGGCGCTTTTGCAGGAGCAGATCAGCCAGGCGCAGGCCAGACTGCGGGCCGTCACTTCCTTACTGAACGCCGGCCGCACCGGCGAAGGAGCCAGGAGCATGAACAAGGAAGAAATGCAGGAACTGTTTGGCGGGTTCGACCATACCCAGTACGAGGACGAAGTGAGGGAACGCTGGGGCGACACCGAAGCGTACCGGCAGAGCGCCCAGCGCCTGAAAAGCTACTCGCCCGCCGATCTGGAACGCCTGAAGCAGGAGGGCGCAGAATTAAACGCAAAGTACGTGGCGCTGATGGAAGCGGGCGTTCCCGCCGACAACCCCCAGGCAGCGCAAGTGGCCGAGGCGCACCGCGCTTACTTTCACCGCTGGTTCTACGATTGCAGCCCGGAAATGCTCAGGGGCGTGTCCAGCATGTGGGTGAACGACCCGCGCTTTACCCGCAACATCGATAAGGTCAGGGAAGGCCTGGCCGCTTACCAGCACGCGGCGGTGCAGGCGTGGGCCAGCCGGCAAGGCTGAGAACCCAAAGTACAGCGGGCCTCCGGGAAACCGGGGGCCCGCTGTGCTGGATGAGCAATGATCAGCCCCCCATTTGTTTCGTTCTCCTTCTACGTCCGGCCAGATACCGTCCCCCGCTGGCGTACCAATCCTCTTAAATGACCCGGCGTTCCGGGAGTTGCTGGCCTTTGCTGTAGCGGTGTTCCAGCGCCCGGATCAGGCGCGTCAGCAGAAAGGTCAGCAGGAAGTACACGGCGGCCAGTACGGCGTAGACCTCGAACTGGCGGTAGGTCGCGTTGGTGATGTAGCGCCCCTGACTGAACAGTTCCTGCAAGGTCACGGCGCTCGCCAGGCTGCTGCCCAGGATCAGGCTCACGAATTCGTTGCCCAGGGCGGGCAGCGCCACGCGCCAGGCCTGCGGCAGGATCACGTGCCGGATGGCCTGCCGCCGCGAGAGGCCCAGGCTGCGGGCCGCCTCGACCTGCCCGGCCGGAACGCTGGTCAGGCCGCCGCGTACGATCTCGGAGGTGTACGCGGCAGAGTACAGGCCCAGCGCCAGCACCGCCGCCGGAAAGCCTTCCAGCGTGAGGCCCAGGGCCGGCAACCCGAAGTAGATGACGCTGAGCAGCACGATCAGGGGAATGCCGCGCACCACCTCCACGTAAACGTTGCCCAGCACCCCCAGCAGCGGCACGCGAAAGACGCGCACCAGGCCCAGCAACGTGCCGATCACCACCGACACCAGCAGGGCGCACAGGCTCACCGCCAACGTCAACCCCAGGCCCTGAATCAGCAGCTTCGGGTACTCGCCGGAAAAAACCGTGGCAAATCCGGTGAGAAGGTCATTCATGCGGCCTTCAGTCTACGCTGACCGTCCACTGACACGCTTTCCTTACGCTCGGGACACTCGCCGCAGTCGTCCACCCAGCCGGGGCAGGGACTGCGGCACGGAAGCGCCCACAGCAAGCGCGCACCGGAATTCATTGAAGACAGGGTGAAACGAATATGCGCCCCGCGCATAGAAACGCCGCACATCGGAAACAGTTTGTTCAGCACGTGATCGACTGGCTTTACTCCCGCAGTTGGACGTAAAGGGCTTTTTTCTTCTCTGCTTTTGTCCAGTCATTCTCCACTCTTGATGATTACTTTTTAATTTTGAAGGAAGGTGCCCCATGCGCGGTTACTTCGCGCTGCTTTTCGCTGTTGGTTTAGAAGTGTTCGGAACATTGAGCCTGAAATTTGCTTCGCTGGGCCAGTTGCCACTGGGCTGGCTGCTCACGGCGCTGTGTATCGCGGGGTCTTACGTGCTGCTTTCGGTCTCGTTCAGGCGCATTCCCGTGGCGGTGGCGTTCGCGGTGTGGGAAGCGGCGGGCCTGGCGCTGGTCACGCTGCTGGGCTTCGTGCTGCTGCATGAAGCCCTGACCCCGCTGAAAGTCGCCGCGCTGCTGGGCCTGGGGGCCGGGGCCTTTTTGCTGCACCGGGGCACGCAAGCGCCGGAGTCGGCGGCATGAAAGCGGCCCCCCTGCTGCTGGTGCTGGCCGCCGTGCTGGATGTGGCCGCCAACGCCCTGCTGAAGCGCTCCGACGGCTTTCGCCAGTGGGTTCCCGGCGTGCTGGCCCTGCTGCTGGTCGTGGTCGCCTTCGGCCTGCTGGGAATCGCCCTGCACAGCGTGCCGCTGACCACCGCCTACGCCACCTGGGGCGCTGTGGGGCTGGTGCTCACGGCGCTGCTCAGCCGCACGCTGGACGGCACCCGCCTGACCGCAGGCGCCTGGCTGGGCTTACTCCTGATGGCCGGGAGCGTCGTCGTGCTGCACAGGTAGGCAGCTTTTCCCGGGGGGCAACACCCTCGCGTAGACTCCCTGGGTGACTGGGGTGTGGTTGGGGCTGGGAGCGGCGCTCTCGTGGGGCTTCGCGGATTACCTGGCCCAACCGGCAACCCGCCGCTTGGGAACAGTCCGGGCGGCCTTTTACGCGCAGCTCATCGGTCTTGTCCTGCTCTTTCCGCTGGTGCTGCTGACCCAGCCGGTCATTTTCCCGGCCGGAGCCGAAAACTGGTTGTGGATCGTGGTCACCGGCCTGCTGGGCGGGGCCGGCAACCTGGCGTTCTACCGCGCTGCGAAACTGGGAAACCTGGCGGTGGTCGCGCCGATCATGGGCAGCTACGGCGCCGTGACCACCCTGCTGGCGTGGGGATGGGGCGAGCACCTGAGCGCCCGGGTGACGCTGGGCCTGCTGCTGGCCCTGGGGTCGGTAGTGCTGGTCTCTATTCCGGCGCGGCAGGCCAGAGCCCGGGCGTTGCCCCGGCAGGTGCAGGGCCTGCTGTGGGCCCTGGTGTCCGCCGTGGTGGTCGGCACCTGCTTTTTCGTGATGGGCCACGAACTCACGCCCCGCATCGGGGGCACCCTGACAACGTGGTGGACGCGGGTGGTGGGCCTCAGCCTGAACCTGCTGATCCTGCTGTTCACCCGGCAGGCGACCTCGCTGGGAAAAGTACCGGCGACCTCGCTGCTGGCCCCGGGGCTGTCCGGGATACTGTCCATGAGCGCGGTGCTGCTCACGGCGCTGGGCCTGGGGCGCGGCGAGGACGCCGTCGTGACCGTGCTGGGCAGCATGAGCATCGTCATCACGACCATCCTGGCGCTGTTCATCGTGCGCGAACGCCTGACCGGGGTTCAGTGGGTGGGCGTGACCCTGGCGCTGCTGAGCGTGCTGCTGATCGGGTGGAAGTGATCAGCGGGTTCCTCAGTGCTGCAATCACCGGGAAGGGTCGAACCGGGCGAACAGAAGAACCCTCATGGATGAGCTGCAATGCGTATGAATCGAAACGTGGGCTGATTGGCCGGGGAGCAACGAAAACCAGTTCTCAGGGAAAGGCAGCAATTGGTTCCTTTCATGTCTGGAACGCTTCTGGTTCCACTGCCTTTCAGATGTTCAGACCAGTGGCCGACAGGTTTACAAAGAAGGGTATGGGTGGAAAGCCCACGGTTTCAACCGTGGGCTGCAGAACCCACGCCGCCCGCAGGACGGTGGTGCTAAAGTCTATCGCCTTAAGTTATAGCTTTTACGCTTGAAAGTCCAGCGTAAAAAGTCTATGATATGGGTGTGATTGTCCTTGAGTACAAATTGGTGGCTGCGGCAGAACAGCGGCGGGGAATGGATGAAGCCATCCGTACCGCCCAGTTCGTCCGCAACGCCTGTTTGCGCTACTGGATGGACGGTGAGAAGGTAGGCAAGAACGACATCTACAAGCACACCACGAAGCTGCGGTCTGAGTTCGAGTGGGCCAAAAAGCTCAACTCAACCGCCGTGCAAGCTGCGGGGGAACGTGCGTGGGCGTCCATTTCTCGCTTCTACGACAATCACAAGAAGGGCGCGGCCACAAACATTTGTGGCCGCAAGCCTGTCGGATACCCCAAGTTCAAGAAGAACGTCCGCTCAGTGGAATACAAGCAAAGTGGCTGGAAGCTCGACGCTTCTACCAAACGCCTGACACTGACGGACGGATTCAAGATTGGGGTCATGAAGCTGCTCGGCAAGTGGGATTTGATGCTCTACCGTCAGGAAGACATCAAGCGTCTACGAATCGTGAAGCGGGCTGACGGCTACTACGCTCAGTTCCTCGTGGACGTGGAGAGACAGTTTGACCTCAAACCCAGTGGAAAAACCATTGGGTTAGACGTAGGCTTAAAGTCGTTCTACACGGACTCTGAGGGACATGAAGAACCCAATCCACGCTTCTACCGGAAGGCGGAACAGTCGCTCAAGAAATTGCAGCGTCAGGTCAGCCGGAAGGTAAAAGGCTCTAACAATCGCAAGAAAGCAGTGGCGAGGTTAGGCAGGAAACACCTGAAAGTCCAACGTCAGCGTAAAGACCATGCCGTCAAACTGGCACGGTGCGTAGTCATGTCTAACGATGTGGTGGCGTTTGAAGATTTGAAGGTCAGGAATATGATTCGGAACCGGAAATTGAGCAAGAGTATTCAGGATGCAAGCTGGCGAGAGTTCCGCTTGTGGATGGAATACTTTGCGAAAATCATGGGGAAGATTGCTATTCCTGTCAATCCTGCGTACACCTCTCAGATTTGTTCCGGGTGTGGTCAGACGGTCAAGAAAGAGCTGAAGACCAGAACGCATGTCTGCGGATGTGGCACGGTACTAGACCGTGACCACAACGCCGCCATCAACATCCTGAGCACTGGACTCCGTATGGTGGGACACACCAAAACGGCTGGGAAAACCCAGGAAACGCTTGTGGAGATGGAAGAAGACCAGCCAAAGCTGGCATCTATCGCTGAAGCAAGAATCCCACGGCTTTAGCCGTGTGGAGTGTCAATTCTGCACGATCCACTTGTTCAGCAGGGCCTGGTACTCGCCGCTGGAGCGCAGCCGCGCCAGGGTCTTGTTTGCGGCGGCAGCCAGGTCGCTGTTCTTTTTGAACACCATGCCGTAGTCCTCGGCGGCCAGGGCGCTGCCGGCCTGCTGGAACTGACCCGGCAGGCGTTTTTGCAGGTCGGCCACGGTGGGCGCGTCCCCGATCAGGGCGGCAATGCGCCCGGCCCGCACGTCCGCAAGGCCAGCGGCGAAATCGTCGTACACCTTGATCACTGCGCCCCTGGGTTTCAGCAGGTCGTTCGCCACGTACTGCCCGGTGGTGTTCGCCTGCACGCCGATGGTCTTGCCTTTCATGGCGGAATTCCACGGCCAGCCGAAGCGGCTGGGGTTGCCCTGCTTCACGATGAACACCTGCGCGCTGCGGTAGTACGGCGCACTGAACGACACGATCTTCGCCCGCTCGGCGGTGATGGTAATTCCGCTGACGGCCATGTCCACCCGCCCGGACGTGACGGACTGCGGCATCAGCGCCCCGAACCCCACCGCCCGGATCTCCAACTTCACGCCCAGATCCTTCGCCACGGCCCGGGCAATGTCAATGTCGAAGCCCTGAATCTGCCCGTCTGCCCCCTTGAACTCGAACGGCGTGAAGGTCGGGTCGGTGCCCAGCACCAGCACGCCTTTTTTCTTCACCTCGGCCACCGTGGTGGCCTGAGCAACAGCGCAGAGGGTGAGCAGCAGCGCAAGGAAGCGTTTCATGCGGCTCAGCGTAGCGCAATGCGGCGAGGGCGAGGGGGTGGGCTTCCAGCGGTCATTTCCCCAGCAGAGCGTGAATGGCCCTCATGGTGCGCCAGTGCCGAACCGTCAGAGAGCAGTGCAGGTGCCGCTCGATCACGGCCTGGCTCAGTTTCAGGTTCTTCGTGCCGTCCGGTACGGTCTGGTACAGGTGATCTCCCCGGATCTGCCAGCATTCAGCGCCGAAATTCTTCTGTTGCAGCGCGGCCACCGCCCCAGGCTCAGGGAGGCAACTCAGAAAAGCCACGCGCACCTCTTCGCGCTCAGCATTAAAAGGGATGCCCCGCATGATGTCCTGCCACTCCTCGGCGGTTCGCAGGGTCACGGGAATCCCAAACCCGAAGGTGGACTGGAGTTCCGTTTCCAGGGCCTCACGCAAGGCCGGCCCGTCTGTCCATGAGGTCGTGAAGAGGGCGTTTCCACTTTGCAGGTGCGTTCTCACGTCCTGAAGTTCCAGGCGTTCCAGGCTGGCGCGCAAATCCTGCATGGCAACGCGGCGGGTTTTTCCCAGGTTGATGGCGTGCAGCAGGGCGACGACTTGCATCAACGCTCAGGATAGAGCGAGAACTTTAGCGGAGGGGCTGAGCGGTCGTGGGCGCGGTGGGCCGAGGGGAAGTTGTCACCGGTTTCACCGGCATGGGGGTCAGCGTGCGCACGGGGGCCGGGCGACTGGGCAGCGCCGTGACCGGTGCGGGTCGGGTCGCCACATACCCACCGGCGGCCACCTGGTTGCCGGCGCCCGTAACCAGCAGGGTGGGGCGGGCACCGCTCAGGGCCTTGCGCCAGGTGACGCGGTTGCGGCTGCCGGTGACGACGAGCCGGCCCACCTGCTCGACCTGCACGGTGTTGCCGCTGCCGGTCACGGTCACGCTGGGGCAGCGGCCCAGCAGCTGGACGCGCCCGTTCGTACCGCTGACCTTCACCGCCCGCCCGGCGCAGTTCAGCGTCTGCGGCCTGGACGGAATACGCGGGGCATTCTGGTTCACCCCCACACGCAGGCCGTTCTGATCGAGGCGCAGGGTGACGTTTGCGCCCGTGCTGAGGCTCACGCCGTTCGGGCCAATGCTGAGGCTCTGTGCCCCGGCCATACCACAACACGCCAGAGCTGTCAGGAGAATCTTCTTCATGCTGGCACCTTAATGACCCCTCATGAGCGTCAGGGCCGTGCCGCCTGACGGGGGTCTTCATGTGGCGCGCCGGGTCTGGCGGTCTGGCCTTCTGCTACGCTTTGGCCGTTGCATGAAACGTCCGCCGCGCCTTGCTCCCATTCGGTTCTGGTCCCTGCTGTTCATCCTGGTTGCCTGCGGGTGGTGGTGGGTGACGCGCACCCAGGCCGGAACCTGGTGGTGGGCTGCCGCGCTGAACGTGGTGCCGCCGCAGGTGCTGCTGCCCATTCCCCTTTTCATGGCGTGGCTGGCCGGACGCGCCAGAAAGCAGGGATGGGTGCTGCTGAATGTCCTGGCGGCAGCGGTTTTCACGGTGTCCGTGGCAGGGTTCGTTCTGCCCCGCGCCGAGCAGAAACATGCCGGCCTGCCCCTCACGCTGCTGACGCTCAACACCAATTTTGCCGGAACCGACCCGGCGCGCCTCGCGCAGGTGGCCCTGCGTGAAGGTGTGCAGGTCATCACCTTGCAAGAAGCCCTGAACCGCCAAGTCGATCCCGGCGAGTACGAGCAGCGCCTGCGCGCCGCCTTTCCCGGCTGGTCGGTCACCCGCTACGACGAACTGGTCACCATCAGCAAATTTCCCATCCTGAGCGCCAGAAGCGTCAAGTTCCCGAACTCCGCGCACGCCGTGTTCGTCACGCAGGTGCGGGCCCAGGGCCAGGTGGTCGACATCGTGAACATGCACCTCCCCGCACCGAAGCTCCTGCCGTCCGCCAGTGACCGTGCCCAGAACCGCAATGTGCAGGAACGCCTGCAACTGACGCTGGACATTCGCCGCGACTTCCAGAAAGTGGCCGGCAGCCTCATCCGCGCCGACGACCACCCCCTCATCATCGCCGGCGACCTGAACGCCCCCTCACGTGGCGGCGTGTGGTATCAGCTCCGCTCGCTGGGCCTGCGCGACGCCTTCCGCGAGTCCGGACGCGGCTTCGGCTTCACCCACCATGCCCTCTTCGGCCATTCCCGCATCGACTACGTGTGGCTGCGCGGCGCCAAAGCCGGGCACACGCGCACCCTGCGCGACCTGCTGAGCGACCACCGCGCCGTGGTGGTGAAAATCATGCTGCCCGAAACGGAAAGTGGGGAGTAGGAAGTTCAGCCGCGACGAAAAACACTGAGGAGCCGGAATTTCTCCCGGCCCCTCTCGTGTTTTCTGCTCTTATCCGCCGTTACGCAGGAAGGCGGGGATTTCGTAGTCTTTAGGGTCGTAGCTGGGGGTGCTGCCGCGCACGGGGCGGACGATGGTTTCAATGGTGCCGCCGCGTGAGCCGGCCAGGCCACCCAGGCTGCCGTTGAAGGCCCCTTCGCCGAAGCCGGTGGCGATGACGGTGACGCGCACCTCGTCGCCGGCGGCTTCGTCGGGGGTGATCCCGAACAGGACGTCGGGGTCTTCGTAGCCGGTGGCTTCGCGGATCTTCTCGACGATTTCGTTGGCGTCGGTCATGCTCATGTCGTAACCGCCGGTGACGTTCACCAGGATGCGGCGCGCGCCCTCGATGCCACGTTCGAGCAGCGGGCTGTGGATGGCGCTGAGGGCCGCTTCCTCGGCCATCTTGTCGCCGCGCCCGGCCCCGATGCCCATCAGGACGGTGCCGCTGTTGGCCAGCAGGTTGCGCACGTCGGCGAAGTCGAGGTTGATCATGCCTTCCACGTTGATGACGTCGCTGATGCCTTTCACGCCGTAGTACAGCACGCGGTCGGCGATCAGGAAGGCCTCGCGGAAGGACACCTTCTTATCGACGGCAGTCAGGAGTTTCTCGTTATTGACGACAATCATGCCGTCGACGCGCTCCTGCAACTTGGTGATGTACTCCTCGGCCACACGCGTGCGTTTCGGCCCCTCGAACTTGAAGGGGCGGGTCACGATGGCGACGGTCAGGATGCCCATTTCACGGGCGATTTCCGCGACGACGGGGCTGCTGCCGGTGCCGGTGCCGCCGCCCATGCCGGCGGTGATGAACAGCATGTCGGTGTCGTCGAGGTATTCCTTGATGCGTTCACGGTCTTCCAGGGCAGACTGCTCCCCGACCTCCGGGTTGGCCCCGGCCCCCAGGCCGCGGGTCAGGCGGTCACCGAGCTGAATACGCACTTCGGCGTGGTTCTTGGCAAGCACCTGAGCGTCGGTGTTTGCCGCAATAAATTCGACTCCTTCGAGTCCCGATTCGATCATGCGGTTGACGGCGTTGTTGCCCGCCCCACCCAAGCCGATCACGCGAATTCTGGCCGCTTGCATCAATGTCTCCTCACAGAAGGCCTCTGTCCTGACGGCTGGTCAGGGGGCCGTTGTTTAACTTCGGATAGTGTAGCGTACCCCGGAGTTGACTTTTGCCTCGCGGCAAATCCCCACCCCGTCTCATGAAGATGAGGAACCGGGGCCGGTCAAAACCAGTCTTTCATGATCTTGCGCAGGCGGTCGCCCAGGCCGGGCTGGTTGGACTTGGGACTGGGCGGCGTGGGTTTACCGTTCCCGCCTTCTGCGGTGGGAGTGGGGGTGGTGATAATCACCAGGGGGCTTTTGGCCGCTTCGGGGGGCGGAGCAGGTTGACTGGGAACCCCAGCGGAGGTGCTGGCGCCGGTCACGGGGCGTCCGGCGCCGCTGTCGCCAAGGTTCTGCCCTGGCTTGTTCTGCTTCTGCTCGCCGCTGAACACGCTGAGCGGCACCTTGCCGTCCTGGCCGATGCCGTACAGCACCATACCGACACTGCCGGCAAATTCAGGGCCGCTGACGATGTCGCTGAGGCCCGCGATGCCGCGTGGGCGCCCCAGGCGGGTGGGCAGGCGAAAGCGGTCACGCGCCAGATCGACCGCGCCGCGCAGCTGGGCCGCGCCGCCCGTCAGGACGACGGACTGGGCCACGAGCTCCACCGGGCCAAGCGCCTGGTCGATCTCGTCGCGGATCAGACCGTAGATCTCGTTCACGCGGGGCTTGATGACGCGCGAGAGTTCAAAGGCGCTGACGGTGAGCAGGACACCGTTGGCGCTGGTGATCTCCAGCGTCAGGTCCTGATCGGCCAGCTCAGGCAGGGCCGCGCCGTAACGTTTCTTGACGTTTTCGGCTTCCTCCATGGGAATTTTCAGGATCTGTGCCAGGTCGGCGGTGACGTGTTCGCCGCCGATGGGGATGCTGGCGCTGTGCGCGAGGTTGCCGCGTTTGAACACACCGATGTCGGTGGTGCCGCCACCCATGTCGATCACGATGGTGGTCTGCATCTGCTCCGCGGCTTCCAGTGTGGCGAGGCCCGAGGCCAGCGCGTGCAGCACGAAACCTTCCACCTGAAGGCCGGCTTCCTGCACGCAGCGGCGCAGGTTCAGCAGCGGGCCGGCAGTGCCAGCGACGATGTGCACGTCCACTTCCAGGCGCACGCCGTGCATGCCGACGGCGCTCTTGATGCCTTCCTGCCCGTCCACGACGTACTCCTGCGGAAGTGTGTGCAGGATTTCCAGGTTCGGGTCGAGCGGTACGGCGCGGGCGTTCTCGATGGCGCGGTCGACATCGGCCTGGTTGATTTCCTGGTTGCGGCGAATGGCCGCGAGGCCGTGGCTGGTGATGGCTTTGGCGTGGTTGCCGGCGACCGACACGAACACGCTTTTGACCTTCACGCCGCTGACGCGTTCGGCGGCCTGCACCGACTGCTTGATGGCGTGGGTGGCGCGTTCGAGGTTCACGACGCTGCCGCGCTTCATGCCCTCACTGGGGACGCTGCCTTCACCGATGATGTCGACTGCGCCGCCGGGAGACACCTCGCCGATGACGGTGGTGATTTTGGTGGTGCCGATGTCCAGCCCGACGATGATGGTATTGTCCCGCATTACTGAACACTCACCCCCCATGGATAAACGTTGATTTTCTGATTCGGGTACATGCTGATGCTCCCAGCATACTTCAAGAGGGATTTCAGGTCGCCACTCCACACGGTTCCGGCCGCGGTTTTCACCGTCAGTCCAGATGGGGTGTAGCCGACCGATTGCACAGTGTAGCGCGAGAGGGCGTGGGCCACGAGCACCGCGTCATTCAGCCGCTCCGGCCCCCAGCCCGACACCACCGGCAGCTTCTCAAAGCCTTTCTTCCACGGCAGCAGCCGCCCATCCTGCGCCACCAGCACCGCCTGCCCCTGACGGTTGCGCATCTGCAGGAAGGGCCGGCGTTCCGTGACCTGGAGCGAAACAGAATCCGGGAACTGGCGCGTGACCACCGCCGACTGCACCCACGGGTTTTTCAGCAGCCCCCTGGCCTGAGCGCGCCCGTAATACAGCCACCCCACGCCGCCGCGCAGGCCCGCCAGGCTTTTGACCTCGGCCTCGGTCAGCACCTGATTTCCTGTGACTGCCACCTGCCGGATGGGCAGCGCGAACCAGCTGGCCAGGCCACCGACCAGCAGCAGGGCCAGCCCCCCCGACGTCCACCACACCCACGGCCTCACACGGGACGCCGGGCGCAAGCGGGCAGGCAGGGTCGCCGCGTCCACGGGTTTCAGTTCGGCCTCCGGCACAGGCTGGCTGGCGAGTTCAGTCATCTGCTCGGCCACGTCGCTGGGTTCCAGAAACTCCGTATCGAATGGATCAGGAAAATCCTCGTCATCCAGGCCCTCGACGGGAACGTCCGCCGGTTCGGGTTTCAGAGGCCTGGCGGCGCGGCGGAACATGGCTTTACCTCGCCTCCGCCACTGGAGCCTGGGTCAGTTCCGGGCGCTCAGGCCACAGTTCATACTCCAGTTCCATGGGAACGCCCACCCTCGCACGGATCACTTCCAGCAACGCGTGAACGTCCGCGGCCGTGGCCCCGCCGAGGTTCACGATGAAATTCGCGTGCTCGGATGCGATCATGGCGTTCCCGACGCGCGTTCCTTTCAGTCCGGCCTCGTCGATGAGTTTTCCGGCGCTGACCTTATGCCCGTCCGGGAGGGTCGGATTTTTAAACGCGCAGCCGGGCGTCTTGTTCTTCGGCTGGCCTTTGCGGGCCTGGTCGGCGGCGTCCATGTTCGCCTGCACTTCGCCGGGCGTGCTGCGCCGCAGCTTCAGGCGCACGCGGGTGACGATGTGGTTGCGGGGAATGCCGCTTTGGCGGTAGCCCCAGTTCAGGTCGTCCGGGGTGACCTGTTTCACCCCGCCGGGCGTGGCGATCTCGATGGTGTGAAGACCGCCGAACATCTCGCCGAAGCGCGTTCCGGCATTCATCCACACGCTGCCGCCCACCTGACCGGGAATGCCCACCGTACCTTCCAGATTGGACAGGCCCAGCTTCTGCAGGGCCCGCACCAGCCCCGGCAACGGAACGCCGCCCCCCACCCAGCCGGTCACGATTTCCGCGCCCTCCGAAAGCTGTGGATCGGGCTCCAGATCACGCTCGGCGAACGGCCCGCTCAGGCGCAGGACGCGCTCCGGCACGCCACCATCGGCAATGACCAGGTTACTGCCGCCGCCCAGGATGCGGTACGGCTGCTCCATCGCCTCGGCGAGTTGCTCCTGCGTGGAGACGAACCACACTTCGGACTCGCCGCCCACGCCCAGCGTCGTATAGCGCGCGAGGGGCAAGCGCTCCACCCGGGCTCCGGTACGGCTCAGGCCTGACACGGCCTCGGGACTCATCTGGGCACTCCGGCGAGGTCGCGCGAGACCTGCCACACGTCCCCGGCGCCCATCGTGACGATCAGGTCGCGGGGCTGGGCGGTGTCGCGCAGGTGACGCAGCATGGCCGCCCGGCCCGGGTAATAGGTGATGTCGGGGTGGCCGTTTTCCTTCATGCGGTCGCTGATCAGCGTGGCGTGGATGCCCTCGATAGGGGCCTCGGACGCGGCGGCGATGTCGAGCAGCAGCACTTCGTCGGCCTGCATCAGCGCGTCGGCCAGTTTGGGCCAGCTTTGCTGGGTGCGCAGGTAACGGTGTGGCTGGAACACCACGCGCACGCGGCGACCCGTCTGCCGGCCGGCCTGCACGGCGGCGGCGACTTTGGTGGCGTTGTGCGCGTAATCGTCGATGATCAGCGCGCCATTGAGCTCCCCGATTTTCTGCCAGCGGCGTCCCGGCCCCCGGAAGGCCGCCAGGGCCGCGGCGCCCTGCTGGAAGTCCCCGCCGTACAGATCCACGACAGCCAGCGCCGCGAGGCCGTTCAGGACGTTATGCACGCCCGGCAGCCCCACGCGGCCTTCGCCCAGCACGCGGCCCCGATGGGACACCGTGAAGCTGGTGCCCTCCTCGTCGGGGCGCAGGTTCGTGGCGCGGTAGTCGGCATTCTCGGCCTGACCGTAGGTGAGGGTCGCCTGGGCGTCCTGGCACAGGCTCAGCAGGCCGGGCCAGTCGGCGCAGGCCAGCACGCGGTTCGCCTGCCCCACGAAGCGAGCAAACGCCGCGTGCTGCTCCTCGACGGTGGCCCAGTAGGTGGATTGATTGCCGCCCACGTGGTCATCCTCGGCGTTCGTGAACACGGCGGTGTCGCAGTGCAGGGCGGCGAAGTTCCTGTCGGATTCGTCCACCTCGGCCACGAACGGGCCACTGCCCACGCGGGCGTTGCTGCCGCCGAATTCCGGCACCTTGCCGCCCACGAACGCCGACGGGTCGAGGCCCGCGCCGTGCAGGGCGACGGCAATCATGCTGGTGGTGGTGGTTTTCCCGTGTGTGCCGATGACGCCCACGCTGGGGCCACCACGCAGCAACTCGCCCAGCAGGGCCATACGCGGGCGAATTTCAGCGCCCATCTTCCTGGCGGCCAGCAGTTCCGGGTGCGTTTTGGGCACGGCTTCGGAGGCCACGACCACGTCCACTTTGCCGAACGGCTCATCCAGGATGTGCGAGGCGTCATGATCCTGCGCCACGGGAATGCCCTCGTGGACAAGCTGGGCGGTCAGTTCGGTGAGGTGTTCGTCGCAGCCGCTGACGCGGTGGCCGCGGGCCACCAGCAGCCGGGCGAAGGCGCTCATGCCGATGCCACCGATGCCCAGCAGGTGATAGTGCAAGGGAGGGAGGGGCAGTGAACTCGAGAAAGTGGCGGCGGAAGTCTTGGAGTCAGTCATGGGTCTCAGGGGGTGGGGGAACGCAGGTGATGTTCGATCAGGTCAGCGAAGCGGGCGGCGGCACCCGGCTGGGCGCGGCGGCGGGCGGCTTCACGCATGGCGGCCAGGTTCCCCGGCTGCACACACTCTAACACCGCCTGCCCCAGCTTCCCGGTCACATCGGCCTGCTCGACCACGCACCCGGCCCCAGCCTGCTGCACACTGACCGCGTTGTGAAACTGATGGTTCTCGGCCGATTCGGGCAGGGGCACCATGATCAGCGGCACGCCGTGAAAGGCCGCTTCCGCGAGGGTGCTGGTGCCGGCCCGCGTGATCCCCAGGTGGGCGGCTGACCACGCAGCCACGGCGTCCACGAAGGGAGAAACGTGATACCACGGCAAATGCGCCACGCTGGGCGTGACCTGTTCGATCCAGCGCGGCCCGGTCTGGTGCAGCACCTGAACCGCCTGGCCGCCGTGCACCCCGCCGGGAAAAAGCCCTTCGAGGATGCCGGGGACGTTCTCATTCAGGAACAGGGAACCCTGCGACCCGCCCATCACCAGCAGCGTGAGGGGGCCGTCCTGCAGGCCCAGTTGCTGCAAGGCCTGGCGGCGTTCCAGGCGGTTTTCGCGGACCGGCATCCCGACCAGCGTGGCCTTTTGCAGATCCAGCCCCCGGACTTCCTGATACGACGTGCCCACCGCTTTGGCCCGCCCTACCGCGAGTTTCTGCGTAAGGCCCAGCAGGGCGTTCTGCTCGTGAAGCACTGTCGGAATGCCCAGCGACTGCGCGGCCAGAATGCCCGGCAGGCTGGCAAACCCGCCGTACCCCACCACCGCGCCGGGCTGGCGCCCCACCAGCACGCGGCGAGCCTGCACCACGCCCAGGGCCGCCCGCCACAGTTGACGCGGATCAGCCAGGCCCTGCCCACTGCGCGCCAGTTTCCCGGCGTCCACACCCACGAATTCCAGGCCCTGTTCGGCCGCGACCCGTTCCTCCATGCCGCCCCGCTGACCCAGCAGCAGGGACGCGTGCCCCCGCGCCATCAGTTCCTTTGCGGTGGCGACCGCCGGGTAAATGTGTCCGCCCGTGCCGCCCGTTGCCATGACCACCAGACTCATCGGCCAGCAGTGTAGAGCTTCATGACGTGAGGAAAGGCGGGATCACCCCTGCCGCGGTGGCCCGGGCAGTTCCTTACCAGTCGTGCGGCACGCTGGGCGTCACGTCCTGCGGCGCGGCTGGCCCTGTGGCGTGTGCTGTGGACTGCCCTGTGACCTGGCCTGTTCCCTGGGCTGGGCGCTGAGCATCGAGGAGACGGGCCACGCTGTTGGCGAAATTGCGCGCCCAGTAGACCAGCAGGGCCAGCAGGCCGTAGAGCAGCACGCCGGTCAGGCTGAATACAGCCAGTTTCTGCATGAAGTTACCGATCAGGCGCAGGGTTTCCACGTCGGGCGGGGTAGTCGCGTCGTTTTCCAGCACCCAGCCGAGGAAGGAGGGGAAAAAGGCCAGCAGGGCCGTTCCGGCCAGCGCGTTCAGCAGGCCGAGGATGATCAGGACAAGGGCAAAGATGAGCCAGCCGTCCAGACTGCGCGCGAAGGGCCGCACCGGGAAAGTGGTGGTATGTGTGCGGGTGACAACAGCGTCCAGCCAGCGTTTCACGGCGGCCAGGCCCAGCCAGGCGATGAGGGCGCCCGGCAGCATGCCGATCAGGGAGGCGATGACGCTGAACACGATGGGCAGCACTGTTTCAGCGGTATCGGCCCCTGTGCCCAGGCCCGCCACACTGAAGAGCACGCCGTAGAACAGCAGGGTCAGGACGCCCGTGATGACCGGGAACCACTGCCCCAGCGTGAGCCAGCCTCGCAGCGTGCCGGCCTGCCGGGTCAAGTCGTCGGCCTGGTCGTGGGTCGGTTCCAGCGTCCAGCGCTGAACCGCGGCCACCGCTTTGCGGATCACGTTCAGACACCAGACGTTGATGGCGCTTCCCAGAAGCGTCAGGCAAGCCGTGACCAGCCAGAACCAGCCGGGGATCTGCTGCAGGACATCCCGGAACTCCTGCTGCTCGGAAGGTGTCAGGGGCAGGCCCCAGCGCTGGGGCAGCTCAGGCAGAGCGCGTTCCAGCCAGACGCCAGCCAGCAGCCCCAGCACGGCGCCCAGGATGTTCAGCAGGATCAGGGACGTCAGTCCGCTCTGGAGACGCTGGCCGTTCACTGCTACGCCGGCGCGGGCCTGCTGCGCCTCATACGGCGTGACCGGCGAATCCACGAAACGGGCGGGCAGGGCCGGGGGCTTGATCATGTCTTCATGCTGCCACGGCGGATCAGGAGTTGAGGAGGCAAATTTCTTGACCCCCCACACCGCAGCCGTTACCCTGAGCGGCATGATGTCCGGCATGATCACCACTCTTCGGTAGGGCGGTGCCTGTGCTGGCAACCGCCCCGCAGGACATGCGCGGGCGGTTTTTTCTGGGGAGGAGAGGATGCGCGTAGCGATTGTCGGAGCCACCGGGGCCGTAGGACACGAACTGATGCAGGTGCTGGAGCAGTCCCAGCAGCGGGGCAGCCTGAAGATCGACGAGTTGCAGCTGTACGCTTCCCCGCGCAGCGCCGGGAAAACCCTGCCGTTTGGCGGGCAGGACTTGACGGTGCAGGTGACGCCCGAAGGCCCCATCGACGCCGACATCGTGCTGGCGTCGGCCGGCGGCAGTGTCAGCCTGGCGCTGGCGCACCAGTGGGCCAGTGAAGGGGCCATCGTCATCGACAACAGCAGCGCCTTCCGCTATGACGCCGACGTGCCGCTGGTCGTGCCGGAAGTGAACGGCCCAGAGGCCCTGAAGCACAAGGGCATCATTGCCAACCCGAACTGCACCACCGCCATCGCCGTGGTCGCGGTGGCCCCCATTCACCGCAAGTACGGCGTGAAACGCATGATCGTCAGCACCTACCAGGCCACCAGCGGCGCAGGCCAGAAGGGCATGGACGAACTGCTGGCCGAGACCCACAAGGTGCTGCACGGCCAGCAGGCCAGCCATCAGGAATTCGTTCACCCCATTCCCTTCAACGTGATTCCGCACATCGACGCCTTTCAGGACAACGGCTACACCAAAGAGGAAATGAAGGTCGCGTGGGAGACGCACAAGATCCTCGGGGACGACAGCATCAAGGTCAGTTGCACTGCCGTGCGGATTCCCACCCTGCGCACGCACAGCGAGGCCATCACGCTGGAACTGGAGCACCCGGCCACGCCCGATGAGATCCGCGAGTTGCTGAGCAGCGCCCCTGGCGTGGAAGTGCGTGACAACCCCGGCGGCAAGCTTTATCCCATGCCGCTGACCGCCAGTGGCAAGTACGACGTGGAGGTGGGCCGCATCCGCCAGAGCCTGGTGTTCGACGGCGGCATCGACCTGTTCGTGGCTGGTGACCAACTCCTGAAAGGCGCCGCGCTGAACGCCGTGCAGATCGCCGAGTACCTTCAGGAACACGGTGCCATCAAGCAAAAGGCAGGCGTGTAAGGCGGCCGTCACCGCCCAGAACCTGGGAACACCAGCACAGCAAGCCGGCGCTTCACGCGCCGGCTTGCTGTGCTGCACTTGACCGACCTCCCATTTCTCCCCTACCCTGATCGGCATGAGCGAGCAGATGACCCCCATGCAAGAGCGCATCGGTGCGGGCCTGCCCGTGCTCCCGCCACCCGCTGGGGTATAAGTCGCTTTTTTGACTGTCGTGGCGTCGAGTCGACCTCCGCCACAAACCGTTTTTCAAGCATTTTTGTGATGCGTTGACGCCGGGGCACTGTTGCGCTGTCGGCCGTCGGCCATCCGCCTTCCTGGAGGGAAGTCATGCAGTTATCTCAGGTTCTTTTTTCGACGCGGCGGGAGGCGCCGGCGGACGCGGAGACGCGCGGCACGCAGTTGCTGGTGAGGGCGGGGTTCGTGCGCAAGGTGGGCAGCGGCCTGTACGCCAACCTGCCCATGATGCAGCGCGTGCTGAACAAACTGGAAGGGCTGATTCGCAGCGAACTGGACGGGCTTTCGCAGGAGGTGAGCCTTCCGGTATTGCAACCCGAGGCGTTGTGGCGCGAGTCCGGGCGCTGGGAGACGCTGGCGCTGGCCGAGGGCATCATGTTCACGGTGGCTGACAGGGCCGGGCGTGCCCACGCACTGGCGCCGACGCACGAGGAAGTGGCGGTGGACGTCGTGCGCGGCCTGGTGCACAGCTACCGTGACCTGCCGGTCAGCGTGTACCAGTTCGGCCGCAAGTTCCGCGACGAATTACGCCCGCGCTTCGGGCTGCTGCGCACGCGCGAATTCGTAATGAAGGACGCCTACAGTTTCCACGCGGACGAAGCCGACCTGCACTCGCATTTCGAGGCCATGAGTGCCGCATACGCCCGCATCCTGACCCGCCTGGACCTGCAGTGGCGCGCGGTGGAGGCCGACAGCGGCAGCATCGGCGGGTCGGCCAGCCGCGAATTCATGGTGCTGGCCGACGTGGGCGAGGACGAGATTCTGTTCACGCCGGACGGCGAGTACGCCGCGAACATCGAAAGAGCAGTGTCCCTGGCGAGCGAAGCGCCGGACAGTCCCTTCCGGTCGTTTCAGAAGCACCACACGCCGGACACGCCGACGGTGGCGAGTGCCTGCGCCGTGCTGGGCTGCGAGGCGGCGTACATGATGAAAAACGTGCTGTACGACGCCGTGACCGCCGACGGGCTGCTGACGCCGGTATTGGTCAGTCTGCGCGGCGATCACTCCGTGAACAGCGTGAAACTCTGGAACGCCGTACAGCAAAGGCTTGAAGGCACACTGGTCAGTCTGGAGGTCGCGCAGACGGAGAAATGGGCGACAGGTGATCTGACGCTGGGCTTCATCGCGCCGGACGTGCCGGACAGCGTGATCGCGCGGCGCGACGGCGTCCGGGGAACCTTCCTGCGCCTGTGCGACTCGGAAGCCTCGAAACTGCGGCATTTTGCGACGGGTGCAAACGAAACCGACCATCACGTGACCGGGGCGAACTGGGGCACGGATTTTGCCCTGCCTGCGGTGGTGGACGTGAGGCAGGCGCAGGCGGGCGAACGGGCCGTGCATGACCCGGCTCAGGTTCTCCAGTCGGCGCGGGGTATCGAGATGGGTCACGTGTTTAAACTGGGCACGAAGTACAGCGCCGCCATGAACGCCACATTCACCGACGCGAACAACCTGGACAGGCCGTTCCAGATGGGGTGTTACGGCCTGGGCGTCACGCGGCTGGCACAGGCAGTGGCCGAACAACTCGCCGACGAGCGAGGCCTGAACTGGCCCGCCAGCATCGCCCCCTTCGATGTGATGCTGACCGTGGTGGACACCCAGCACCCGGCGCAGAGGAGGGTGGCCGAGCAGCTTTACGCCGAGCTGCGGCAGGCGGGGCTGGAGGTGCTGCTGGATGACCGCCCGGAACGCGCCGGAGCCAAGTTTGCCGACGCCGAACTGACCGGTATTCCCCACCGCGTGACCATTGGGCGCGGGGCCGAGCAGGACGAAGTGGAGGTAACCCACCGGCGTTCCGGCGAGCGGGTGACCTTGCCCACCACAGCGGTTCAGGCTTTCCTGCAAAAGTAAGCTTTTGCCCCCGAATAGCCCACCCTCGCCTGCGCCTTTTGAGCCACGCGGGGGTAGGGTGGCAGTCTGCGCGTCCTGTGCAGGTGGCCGGATCTGCGGCGGCGCAGGCGCTGGAGGTCGTCAAGAAACCGGATCGCCTGCGCCGGGCCTCTGCAACGCCGGGCTGCTGTGACGCAGAGCCTGTGTGACGCCGCGCCGCTGTCCTTTCTCTCCCCCTGGCCTTTTCCTGCCCTGTTCCGGAGCTTCCCACCCCAGGTTCACCGCCAGCAGTCACAATGGGGGCATGCAGCGACGCCCCGGCCAGGCCCTGACTCCGCACCGCCGCCCGCCCGTGGTGGAGGCCGGCGTGCTGACGACGCTGCTGGTGGTGGGCGTGTGGACGCAGGAATTGCTGGACCTGTTCGTGCTGGGCGGGCAGCTGGATTACTACGGCATCGAGCCGCGCCAGCCGGGCACCTTCTGGCACATCTTCAGCGCGCCGTTTCTGCACGCGGGGTTGCCACACCTGATCGCCAACACCGTGCCGCTGGCGGTGCTGGCCTTCATGAGTGCGCTGCGCAGCGTGGGGCGCTTCCTGGCGGCCACCTTCCTGATCGTGCTGATCGGGGGCACGCTGGTGTGGCTGTTCGGGCGCAGCAGCATTCACCTGGGGGCCAGCGAACTGATTTTCGGTTACCTGGCGTACCTGCTGGGCGTGGGCTGGTGGGAGCGCACCCCGGCCGCCATCGGGGTGGCGCTGGTGGCCCTGTTTTTATACGGCGGCATCCTGTGGGGGGTGCTGCCGACCAACCCGGTGGTGTCGTGGGAAGCGCACCTGTTCGGTTTCCTGGGCGGCGTGGTGGCGGCGCTGCTTCTCCATGGGCGTCGCAGGGGGCCAGGCAAACAAGTACCTTAGGAAGATGACCCGCTTACTGTTGGCGCTGCTGGTGGCCGGGCTCCTCCCCTGGTCGGCCGCGCAGGACGTGTCGGCGACCGATCTCAGCCGCCTGAAACCCCTGCCTTACGTGGTGGATCTGGCACCCCTGCCCGCCCAGACCCTGCTGCTGCGAAGCGTAACCTGCCAGGCCGACGGCAAGCCTGTCACCCAGGGCCGCCTGTACCTGGCGCAGCTGCCCGGCCACCAGGTGCGCGCCGCGCGCATCGAGTACAACGAGCAGGGCAAGTATGTGCTGGAGCACAGCACCACCTCCGAGAAGGCGTACCAGTATTACGCCCGCTACGTCACGCAGCAGCAGCCCTTCAGCGTCCTGACCATGAACACCCTGATCGGCATGTGGCGACTGTTCGGGATGCGTTTCAGGCTGGAGAACGTCACCTACCGCTGCGCCCTGACGTGAAGCGGCGCAAAAGCGCCCGGCCCGGTGGGCGTTTCACACATCCCGCGCGCTAGTGTCTACCATGTGAATATGCGGTTGCCCCCCTCATTCTTGCTGCCCTCACTTCTGCTGCTGTTCGCCGCCGTGTCCGCCGCGCCTGCTCCTGCTGCGGCCCCCGCCACCCTGAAGCCGGTGGTGGTGGCCCGTTACCCGCACGACCCCGAAGCCTTTACTGAAGGCTTACAGTACCTGGGGGCCGGCAATTACATCGAGAGCACCGGGGACGGGCCGGGCGGCAGCCCGTCGGGCGTGCGGCTCACGGACCTGAAGACGGGCCGGGTACAGCGCCAGATCAGGACGCCGCTGGCGGGGGCCTTTGGCGAGGGCGTGACGGTGCTGGGCGGCGCGGCCTACCACCTGACCTGGAAAGACGGCGTGGCCTTTGCGCTCGACGCGCACACCTTGCAGGAGTTCCAGCGTTACCGCTACAAGGGCGAGGGCTGGGGGCTGACCACCGACGGCCAGCAGCTGATCATGAGTGACGGTTCCCCCGTGATCGTGTGGCGCGCCCCGAAAACCTTCGCGGTGACGCGCTCGATTACGGTCACGGCGAACGGACAGGCTGTGAAGAACCTGAACGAACTGGAGTACGTGCAGGGACAGCTGTACGCCAACATCTGGCTGACCGACCGGATCGCGCGGATTGACCCGCAGACCGGGAAAGTCACGGCCTGGATCGACGTCTCCAGGCTCACGCGCGAAGCCAGCGCCGCTGCCGACAAACGCGGGCGCCCCCTGACCTTCGACGACGTGGCCAACGGCATCGCTTTTGTGCCGGAGCGCGGCACGCTGCTGCTGACCGGCAAACGCTGGACGACCCTCTTCGAGGTGCGCCTGCCCGGCGTGAAGGCCGAGAAACCCGCGAAATAAAGCGCCACTCTTTTTGGCAAAAGCTGTAAAAAAACCCCGCCGAAACAGGCGGGGTTCTTGCTGAGCAGTCGGCTATCCGCCCTGTGCTGGTTGCGGCTTCTTTCTTTCCAGCAGCGGCGCGAGCTGGCCGTCGAAACGGGCCAGCACCGGGCCGATGATGGCGGTGACCAGCACGTAAACGGCGGCCAGTGGCCCCAGCGTGGGCACGGTGGTCAGGCCCAGCCCGGCGATCAGGATGCTGAATTCGCCGCGTGGAATCAGGGTGGTGCCGGCGCGGAAGCGACCCCGCGTCTGCACGCCGGCGCGGGCGGCGCCCTGCCACCCCACCCAGAATTTGGTGAGGCTGGTGACCAGCGCCAGCAGCAGCGCCGGCACCAGCACGTCCGGCACGCGGTCAAGTTCCAGTTGCAGGCCGAACAACACGAAGAACACGGCGGCGAACAGGTCGCGCAGCGGCTCGATCTGGTGCCGGGCGCGCTCCGCCACCTCACCCGAGAGCGCGATACCCACCAGGAAAGCCCCGATGGCGGCGCTGACTTTCAGCAGGTCAGCCACGCCCGCCACCACCAGCACCAGGCCCAGCACGCCCAGCAGCAGCGCCTCGTTGCTCCCGACGTTCATGACGCGGCTCAGCACGTGCCCGTAACGCATCGCCAGGAAAAACGCCGCTCCGAAGGCCGCCAGCGCCACGAACAGGTTGAGCCCAACGGCGAGCAAGGTGCCGCCCAGCAGCAGCGCCGCCACCACCGGCAGATAAACGGCCATGACCACGTCCTCCAGCACGCACACCGCCAGAATGGTGGGCGTCTCGCGGTTCCCCAGGCGGCCCAGGTCGGCCAGAATCTTGCTGGCAATGCCGCTGGAAGTCAGGTACGTTACGCCGCCCAGCAGCACCGCGCCCAGCGCCGGAAAGCCCAGCAGCAGGCCCGCCAGCAGCCCCGGCGTGAAGTTCAGCGCGAAATCCAGCACGCCGATGCGGCTGTTGGCTTTCAGGTTGCTGCGCAGCTCGTCACTGGTGTATTCCAGGCCCAGCGTGAACAGCAGCAGCACCGCGCCGATCTCACCGCCGGTATGAATGAAATGCTCGGGCGCTTCGCCCAGGTGCATGACCACCTGCACCACGATGCCCGCGAGCAGGTACAGCGGAATGGGCGTAATGCCGATGCGCCCGGCCAGGCGGCCCACCAGCGCCAGCACCAGGATGACCGTGCCCAGTTCCAGAAAAAGTTGACCTAAAGGCAAAGATGCCTCCTTCGTAAGCGTGATGGAAATCGGGTAGAGGGCGAGTGGGTGTTTGACCGCCTAGCCTCTTCTTGCCCCTCACCCCGGCCCACTTTCCCCTCAACGCCGCTAACGGTTGGCGGCGTTGAGGGGGTGATCTTCGGGCAACTCGATGGGTTCGCCGTTCAGGAGCTTCGCAGCGCGTTTGACCCCGTTGGCGGTGCCCACGACCACAATGGTGTCCCCGGCCTGCAGGCGCATGTCCGGCCCCGGCGCGGGAATGGGTGTGCCGTCCCGGATGATGGCGACGATGCTGGCCCCGGTGCGGGTGCGCATCATGGTCTGTCCCAGCGGCATGCCGTGAAAGGGGCTGCGGGCATCGAAGGGCAGCCAGTCCATGGCCAGGCCCTCGATGTCCTGCATGCTGTCGGCCACCCGGCGCGTGACGGTGCTGCCGCCCATCAGGTCGGCGACCACGGCGGATTCCTCCTCGGTCAGCACCAGGCTTTTCTCGGTGGCGTCCGGGTCGTCCTTGCGCGACACGAACAGTTCGCGCCGGCCATCGCGGTGCGTAATCACGCCGATGCGTTTGCCGTAGCGGCCATCGAAGTCGTAACGCATGCCCACGCCAGGCAGGGGGGTTTCATCCAGTTTGACCATACCCTGAGCATACGGGATGCGCCCTGAGCACGCAGGATGGGCACCGAGCATCCGGCGTGAGTCCCAGCAGACGGAACGGCCCGCCCAGGGAGACCCGCCGGCGTGACGTCCCCCCTGCTCAGACACGGGGCCAATCGCGCCGGCGGTGGATGTTACCGTGGTTCTCATGACCACCGCCGACAAGACCCGCGACACGGCCCTGTTTGACCTGATTGGGCAAGAAGCCCAGCGCCAGCGCCAGGGGCTAGAACTGATCGCTTCCGAGAACTTCACCAGTGCCGCCGTGCGCGAAGCCCAGGGCAGCGTCCTGACCAACAAGTACGCCGAGGGCTACCCCGGCAAACGCTGGTACGGCGGCTGCGAGGTGGTGGACATGGTCGAGCAACTCGCCATCGACCGCGTCAAGGAACTGTTCGGGGCACAGTGGGCCAACGTGCAGCCGCACAGCGGCAGCAGCGCCAACCTGGCGGTGTACAACGCCCTGGTCGAGCCGGGGGCCACCGTGCTGGGCATGGACCTTTCGCACGGCGGGCACCTGACGCACGGCAACAAGGCCAATTTCAGCGGCATGCGCTACAACGTGGTGGGCTACAAGGTGAACGAGGCCACCGAGCGTATCGACATGGACGAGGTGCGCCGCCTGGCCCACGAGCACCAGCCCCGGATGATCATCGCGGGGGCCAGCGCCTACAGCCGCAGCATCGATTTTGCGGCCTTCCGGGAAATTGCCGACGAGGTGGGCGCCCTGCTGTTCGCGGACATCGCGCACATCGCGGGCCTGATCGCGGCCGGCGTGCACCCCAATGCCCTGCCGCACGCACACGTGGTCGCCAGCACCACCCACAAGACCCTGCGCGGCCCGCGCGGCGGCATCATCCTGACCAACGACCCCGAAATTGCCAAGCAGCTGGACCGCACGGTATTTCCTGGGTATCAGGGCGGCCCCCTCGAGCACGTCATCGCTGCCAAGGCGGTGGCCTTCGGCGAGGCGCTGCAACCCGAATTCAAGGTGTACGCCCAGCAGGTCATCCGCAACGCCCAGGCGCTGGCGCAGGCTTTCCAGGACAGGGGCTACCGGATCGTGTCCGGCGGCACCGACAACCACCTGTTCCTGCTCGACCTGCGCCCCCAGGGCCTGAACGGTACGAAAGCGACCAAACTGCTCGACCCGAACCACATCACCATCTCCAAATCCACCCTGCCCTACGACACCGAGAAGACCATTCACGGCGGCGGCATTCGCCTCGGCACGGCGGCCGTCACCACACGCGGCCTGACCGAAAAGGACATGCCCAACATTGCCGACCTGATCGACCGCGCCCTGAAGGGCCAGGACGTGAAAGAAGAAGTGCACGGCTGGATGGGCGGCTTCCCGCTGCCCTGAGCGCCGGATGACCGGGGGCCAGTCAGGTGACGCACCGGCTGGCCCTTTTTACTGCCGCGAACTGATCCTGTTGCGTGGCAGCAATCTTCTTATTCTTACGCCTTGGCCTCGAGCAGGGTAAAGAAGAAAGTGGTGCCCTGCCCCGGCAGGCTGTCGAGCCAGAGGGTGCCGCCGTGCCGCTCCACGATGCGCCGCGCGATGGACAGGCCGATGCCGCTGCCCTCGTACTCTCCCCGGTGGTGCAGCCGCTGGAAAATCGTGAAGATCCGTCCGAAGTGCTCGGGGGCAATCCCGATACCGTTGTCCTGCACCCGGAATTCGATCAGGTGGCCTTCGCGCCGGGCGCTGACCTGCACCAGGGCCGGGCGCTCCGGCGAGGTGAATTTCAGGGCATTGCCGATCAGGTTCTGGAACAGTTGCCGCACCTGCGTGCCGTCCGCCTGCACGTCGGGCAAGTCACCCACCTGCACGCGGCCAGTCCCGAGTTGCACGCTCAGGTCATGCACGACCTGTTCCAGCACCCTGGCGGTGTTCACGCGCGTGGGTTCGCGGCCCTGGGTGGCCACCCGCGAGAACTCCAGCAGGTCCTGAATGAGCCTGGACATGCGGCCCGTGCCTTCCATGATGAACTGCGCGTAGCGCTCGGCGCGCGGATCCGTCACGTCCAGGCGCCTCAGCAGCAGCTGCGTGAAACTGGTGACGGTGCGCAGCGGCTCCTGAAGGTCGTGGCTGGCGACGTAGGCAAACTGCTCGAGTTCCTGGTTGCTGCGTTCCAGTTCCTGGGTGCGGCGGCGCAGCGCCATGACCCCCTGCGCACCTTCCAGGGCCAGTTCCAGGGCACGCACCACCGTTTCCAGCACCGCCCGGTCGCTGGCCGACCAGGTGTGCGCCTCGAACAGGCCCAGCGCCAGGACGCCGTGAACGTCGCCATCCACGCGCACGGGCAGGGCCGCGGTGGCCCCCACCTGCTGCACCTGCTCCCCCAGGCTGTCGCTGCGCTGGTCGTAGGTGTCCTGGTAGGTGGGCTGGCGCGTTTCGTAGGGCACGCGCAGGGTGTTCAGGGTGTCGTAGGGCAGCCCGGCATCCACGGTGGCCTGCAACTGCGGGTTGCGGCGTTCCCCGGTGCGGGCCTTCGAGTGCCAGACTCCACCCTGCACCTCGAAGTAATCGGCGTAACCGGGCGGCGTGAGGGACAGCATCACCTGCTGCGCCCGGTTAATCAGGGCGTAAGGGTCACTCTGAAAGTCGATGTCGCGCGTCAGTTCCGCAAAGGCCTCCAGGGCGCGGGTGCGGGCGGCCAGTTCGGCGTTCTGCTGGCGCAGATGCTGGGCGGCGGCGCTGCGTTCCAGGGCCAGCCCCAGGCTGCGCGAGGTGGCGCGAATAATGGCCTGTTCGCGCTCGGTCCAGCTGACCGCGTGCGCCGTGCCCACGGCCAGCAGGCCGCGCGCCTCGCCGTGCACGAAGTAAGGGTGAAAGGCCGCCGCCCCATACTCTGCTGCCCCATAGTCTGCCACACTGTCCTGTGCTGCCCCGTCCCCCGATGTGCCGTCCCCTGCCGCTTCCGCCAGCCCTTCGCGGCCAGGGGCCCAGTCGGACACGAACAGCGTCTGCCGGGCCTCGGCAGCGCGGGCAAAACTGGGGGTCTGCACCGGCACCCCCCTCTGGAAACCGTCCCACAGGGCGCGGGGCAGGCCGGGCGAGCAGACCTTGGCCCGCCAGTGCCCGCCTTCCAGGTCGAAGTACGCCACGCTGACCGGCCCCAGCGTGGCCCGCAGTACGTCCACGGCGCGGCGGGCCAGGGCGTACACGTCCGTCTCGTCGGCCACCGCCTCGGTAAAGCGCGCGAAGGCGTCCAGGCCGGCGCGTTCGGCCTCCAGCCGGCGGGTCTTCTCGACGCGCTCGATGGCGCTGCCCAGGCTGCCGGCCACGCTTTCCAGCACGGCCTTGTCGGCCCGCCGCCAGTGCCGCCCCTGATTCAACCCGAAAGCGAAGATGCCGCGGACCTGCCCGGCCACCCGCATGGGAATGGTGGCCGTGCTCTGAAGTTGCCCCACCGTGTCGCTGCCCAGGTTGTCCTGGCGGGCGTCGTAAGCGTCCTGGTAGTACGGCTGGCGGCTGCGCCAGGGAATCAGGAGGTTCTGGGTGTCGTCGAAAGGCAGGCCGGCGTCGAGCAGGGCCTGCAAGTCCGGGTTGCCCACGCTGCCCACCTGGGATTTCAGCCGCCACAGCCGCCCACGGAGCGGGTCATGTTCCGGCTCGTAGTACACCGCGAAGCCCTGGGGCAGCAGCGACTGCGCCAGTTCCTGCGCCCGCCGGATCAGGGCGTACACGTCCCCGTCGAGCGCCAGGTCACGCGTCAGTTCGGTGAAGCCCTCCAGGGCGCGGGTGCGGGCCTCGAGTTCAGTGTTCTGCCACTCCAGGCGCTGGGTGGCCGCCGCGCGTTCCAGCGCCAGCCCCAGGCTGCGGCCCACTCCGCGCACGGTCGCGCGTTCCCCCTCGGTCCAGGCGTGCGGGCCGCGCGTGCCCACCACCAGCAGCCCGGGCGGGTCGCGGCGGCTCAGGGCCAGCAGCGCCGCCGCGCCGTAGATGTGCGCCGCCTCCAGCGGGGACGCGCCGCCACTCCAGGTGTCGGTAAAGACCACCTCCGGGCTGCCCAGGGCCACCTCGAAACTGCGGGTGTCCTGCGGCAGCCCCCGCTGCAACTCTTTCAGGGCGCTGTCCGGCACGTCCGGCGACCCCACCCTGGCCTTCCACAGCCCGCCTTCCAGCTCGAAGTACATCACGCTGGTCTGCGGCAGGGTGCCGTGCAGCACCTCGGCGGCCCGCCGCGCCAGCATCAGCGGGTCGGTTTCGGTGCCGGTGGCCTCCACGAACGCCACGAAAGCGTCCTGCGCCAGCACGTGCTGGGCCAGCAACTCGCTGCCCTGCTGCAACTGCTGTTCCAGGGTGCTGCTGTACGCCCGCAGGCTGCGCTCGTGGGCGCGCTGGGGCCGCAAGTCCTGCACGTACCCCACCACGTACTGCGCCTGCGTGTCGTGGTAGCGCACCAGGTTCACGCCGACCGGCAGGCGCTCGCCCTGGCGGGTCAGCATCTCTTTCTCGTAAAAGCCCGAGCTGCCGTGCTGGAACGCCCGCTCGAACGCCGCCGCGTCCCCCGGCAGGTACTCGGGCGGGGTCAGGTGTGCCCAGTCGATGCGGCCCGCCTCAAAGTCGGCGCGTGTGAAATCCAGCATGCTCAGGTAAGCGTCGTTCACCTGGATCAGCTGCCCCCCCAGGTCACCCACCGCGATGCCGATGGGGCTGGCCTCTACCAGCCGGTCGAACCGGGCCGCCTGCATTTCGGGCAGGGTCTCGGGCTGGCATGTGTCCCGGCAGGCCAGGGCACACGCCAGCGCCAGGGTTTGCAGGAAAGCCCGCTCCTGGGCGGTGACTGGTTGCTCCTCAGGAAACCGGAAGGCCAGCACGCCCAGCAGCGGGTCGGCCCCAGGAAGCGGCAACACCAGCGTGTCCGCTGGCCACTCGCCTTCCTTCGGCAGGATGTCCGGCCAGCGGAAAGAGGTGTCCTGAGGAACTGCCGCCGCCAGCCGCCCCTCGTCGGCGCTGACCCCATGGGTACCGGGCAGGTACGCCGCTCCGCTCTGCGCCGCTGTGCCGCGCAGGGCCGCCTGCAAGGTGACCCACGCCGCCTCGCCTGGCCCCCCGGCGCGGGTCAGTTGGGCTAGGACGTCAGGCAGGGAAGGCGGCAGGGGGGCGTCAGGCAGCATGGGTCGGTTGCCGGCCATCATAGCGGCTCTGCACCCGGCGTCACGGTCAGACCCAGCCTGGTCTCACGCCAGGTTTCTTCAGCCTTTACAGCACGGCGTCCAGCCCGCTGAGGCATTCCTCGGCGATGGCGCGGGCGAGGGGATCGCGGGTGGTGCGGGCGTAACTGACGCCCTGTTGCAGGTGGTGCTGCCCGCCCGCCTCGTCCCCGATGAGGTGCAGGGTCTGGTAGATGGCCAGGTGAACGTGCGCCAGCAGGATGTCGCGCGTGCGCTCGGGCGGCAGCGCGCGCAGCAAGTCCAGGGCGTCGTGGTAGATGTTCATGGCCTTGCGGGTCTCGCCCTCCACCGCCCACTCGCGCCCCAGTTGCAGGTCACGGGCGGCCGTCAGGAAAGCGGGTCTCATGCCGGAAAGTGTAGCGTGTGGGCATGGAAGGGTGGCTCGGAGCGGTGATCCTGATGTGCAGTGGCCTGGGCTGGGGGCGGCAGGTCTCGGCGCAGGGCGTGACCCTGCCTCCCCTGCTGCTGAGCATCGTCGCCAGCGGACTGGGCCTGGGGCTGTGCATTCAGGCGGCCGCCCGTGGACACGACCTGCCGCTGGCCCTGGGAGCCACCGGGGCGCTGGGCCTGGCCACGCTCATGGCCTTAAAACCAGGGAGAGACTAAGCGCCGTCTGCCACGCGGGCCGGCTCGTGTCAGGCCTTTGCGATGAATGCCTGGCGATAATCGGATGTCATGGCTGAACTGTGGATTTTTGGGCTTCTGGCGCTGCCGATGCTCGCACTGGGGTTCTTCCTGCTGTGGTTTGGCGGATACACCCTCTGGGCCTATCTTTTCGGTGGTCAGGTCAACGACCCTTACCAGTGGCCCGAAGTGAAGGGCAACGTTATGGACTACGACGTGGAGCGTGAATATCGTGGCAACCGGATCGCCCTGCACCGTGGAACGCATACGGAACTGGTAAATGTAAAGGTGACGGTTCAACTGCCTGACGGTGCGCTCGCTCAGGTGAATCCGCCGGAATTGTGGCAAATGAAGGTCGTGCAGCCCGAGGGCCTGAATTTCAGGGCGTTCATGAGGCAAGTGGACGAACTGGCGCTGGCTCAGGCGAAGCGCACGCTTCCAGTCGGCAGCCAGATCACGGTGGCCAGTGCACAGGCCGCAGGAAGTCGCTTCTCTGCAAGCACTGGGAGACGCTGGACAGCGGCTTTCTCGAAGGGAAGCAGCGCCTCCAGACCGGTGGCGATTTTTGCCATGCTGATGTTTAGCGGGGTTGGGATAGGGCTGCTGGCCGTCTCAGCCCTGATGATCTGGGGCGCTTTTGCCAGTCAGCAGGGTCATTGATGCGGCCGGGTGGCGGGCTGCCCCAGAGCATTGAACTGCCCTAGTCACTCGGGGTGGGCTGTGGGCTGAAATCGCTAGAGTGACGGCATGAAGTACGTGTCCACGCGCGGTGCGGCCAATCTGGGTCAGTTCTCGGAGGTGCTGCTGATGGGCCTGGCCCCGGACGGCGGGCTGGCGATGCCCGAGCATCTTCCCACCTTCAGCCCGCAGGAGCTGGAGGACTTGCGCCACCTGAAATACGCCGACCTGGCCTTTGCGGTGATGCGCCCGTTCATCACGGACATTCCCGAGGCGGACTTGCGCCGCCTGCTGCGCGAAACCTACCGCCCGGAAGTGTTTCACAGTCCGGACATCACGCCCGTGACGCCACTGGGGAACTCGGGGCTGTTTCTGCTGGAACTGTCGAACGGCCCCTCGCTGGCCTTCAAGGACATGGCCATGCAGTTTCTGGGGCAGGTGTTCGAGTACGTGCTGGAGCAGCGTGACGAATACCTGAACATCCTGGGCGCGACCTCCGGGGACACCGGCAGCGCCGCCGAGTACGCCATGCTGAATAAGCCGCGCGTGAACGTGTTCATGCTCTCGCCGCACGGGCGCATGAGCGCCTTTCAGCAGGCGCAGATGTTCAGCCTCCAGGAGCCGAACATCTTCAACATCGCGGTCGAAGGCGTGTTCGACGACTGCCAGGATCTGGTGAAGGCCGTCAATGCCGACGCCGGATTCAAGGCGACCTACCGCATCGGCGCGGTGAACTCCATCAACTGGGCGCGGGTGCTGGCGCAGGCGGTGTACTACTTCAGGGCCTACTTCGCGCTAGACCTGCCTGCCGGAGCCGAGGTGGACTTCTGCGTTCCCAGCGGCAATTTCGGCAACGTGTTTGCCGGGTATCTGGCAAAAAAGATGGGCCTGCCGGTGGGCCAACTGGTGGTCGCCAGCAACGAGAACGACGTGCTGTACGAATTTTTCACTACCGGCGCGTACCATGTGCGGCCCGGCGAGCAGGTGGCGAAAACCTCCAGCCCCAGCATGGACATCGGCAAGGCCAGCAACTTCGAGCGTTACCTGTACCTGATCGCGGGCGAAAGCGGCGAGCAGGTGGCGGGGTGGTGGCAGGCGGTCGGGCGCGGCGAAGTGGTGAACCTGGGTGGAACGCCCCACTGGGACGCCGTGCAGGCCAGCGGCTTCGTGGCCGGGCGCAGCACCCACGCCGACCGGCTGCGTACCATAGAGCACGTCGACGGGCAGTACGGGCGCCTGATCGATCCGCACACCGCCGACGGCGTGCTGGTGGGGCAGCACTTTCAGCGCCCCGGCGTGCCGATGGTGTGCCTGGAAACCGCGCTGCCCGCCAAATTCGAGGAAACCGTGCTGGAAGCCGTGGGACGCCGGCCGGAGCGTCCCGAACGTTTCCGGGACATCGAGCAACAAGGGCGTCACGGCGTGGTGCTGCCCAACGACGTGCAGGCGCTAAAAACGTATATTCGGGAGCAACTCGAGCAGAAAATCTGAGGCGCCCGCCCCGGCTTGTCCACTCGCCCCGTCTCATTCTCACCCGCAAGGAGCCAAGCCATGCCCGCACTGCGCCCAGACATGCGCCCCGACATCGACCCTGACGGCCTGCTGGAGTACTCGGTCGTCTACACGGACCGCTCGCTGAACCACATGTCCGCTGTGTTTAAGCAGGTGATGCGCGACCTCTCGGCCGACCTGAAGGCGGTGTACCACGCCGACGCGCTCGCCATCGTGCCGGGTTCCGGCACCTTCGGCATGGAAGCGGTGGTAAACCAGCTGGCGCAGGGCGAACACTGTGTGGTGATTCGCAACGGCTGGTTCAGTTACCGCTGGACGCAGATTTTCGAACGTTCCCGCGTGCCGGGGTCGACCACCGTGCTGATCGCGCAGCATCAGGAAAGCCAGACCAGCCCGTTCGTGCCCTTTCCCATCGAGGACGCCGTGGCGACCATCCGGCGCGAACGGCCCGCGCTGGTGTTCGCGCCGCACGTGGAAACCTCGGCGGGCCTGATCCTGCCTGAAGATTACCTCCGGGCGCTGGCGGACGCCGTGCACGAGGTCGGGGGGCTGCTGGTCATTGACTGCATCGCCTCCGGGTGCGTGTGGCTGGACATGCAGGCGCTGGGCATCGACGTGCTGCTGACCGCGCCGCAGAAGGGCTGGAGCAGCACCCCGTGCGCCGGCATCGTGCTGCTCAGCGCGCGGGCGCTGGAGCGCGTAAACGCCACCGAGTCCGTGAGCTTCAGCCTCGACCTGAAGAAGTGGCGCGCCGTCATGCAGGCCTACGAAGAAGGCGGGGCGGCTTACCACGCCACCATGCCCACCGACGGGCTGCGGCAGTTCCGGGACACCATCCGGGAGGTGCAGGCCTTTGGACTGGAGAACGCGAAAAAAGCCCAGTGGGCACTGGGGCAACGGGTGCGCACCCTGCTGAGGGACGCCGGGTTCCACAGCGTGGCCGCCCCCGGATTCGAGGCCCCCGGCGTGGTCGTGTGCTACACGGACCGGGACGACCTGCACACCGGGAAGGCCTTCGCGCAGGTCGGGGTGCAGATCGCCGCCGGGGTGCCCCTGAAGTGCGACGAACCCGCCGGGTTCAAGACCTTCCGGGTCGGCTTATTCGGCCTGGACAAGCTGAGGGACGTGGACGCCGCCGCAGAGCGCTTCGGGCAGGCGCTGCGGCAGGTGCTGGCCGCCCGTTAAACACTGCGCCTCTAGATATTAGGCCTAAAGCCAGCCTTTTTCGCGGGCACTGCGGGCCGCCTCCACGCGGGTCTGCGCGCCGAGCTTGCTGATGGCCTCGGACAGGTAATTGCGGACGGTGCCCTCCGAGAGGTGCAGCTGCGCGGCGATGACGGCGGTGCTGGCTCCACCCTCGGCCTGGCGCAGCACCTGGCGTTCGCGCTCGGTAAGGGGGTCTTGCTCCCCCCAGGCCTCGGCGGCCAGGTGCGGGTCGATGGCCCGCCCGCCCGCGTGTACCCGACGAATGGCCTCCGCGAGTTCGGATGCCGGCGCGTCTTTCAGCAGGTAGCCGCTTGCGCCCACGTCCAGCGCGCGGCGCAGGTAGCCGGCCCGCCCGAAGGTGGTCACGATGATGACGCGCACGCCGGCCCCCTCTTCCTTCACTTTCGCCGCCAGGTCAAGGCCGGAGAGTTTCGGCATTTCGATGTCGGTCACCAGCACGTCCGGCCGCAACTCGCGCACCCGGCTCAGGGCCGCCTCGCCGTCTGGCGCGGTGCCCACCACCTCCAGGTCGCCTTCCAGCGACAGCAGCGCCGACAGGGCCCCCAGCACCAGGGCCTGATCCTCGGCCAGTACCACGCGAATCAGGAGAACACCTTCCGGTCGGCCAGCGTGCCTTCTGCCAGCGTGGGCGCGGCCCGCTCCTCCGCCGGGAAATGCGCGCTCAGGCGCGTGCCCTGCCGTCCGTCGCGTTCCAGCGTGCCGCCAATAGCCCGCAGGCGTTCGCGCATGCTGTTCAGGCCGGTGCCCTCGGGTGCATCGCCGCCAATTCCGTTGTCGTGGATGGTCAGGGTGTGCCCGGCCGGCGTGCGGGTCAGGCTGACCCGAACCTCGCTGGCCTTCGCGTGCCGGACGATGTTCGTCACGGCCTCGCGCAGCAGCATGGCGGCGGTGGGTTCGGCCATGCCGGGCAGCTCAGGCAGCGAATCCATGACCTCCAGTTTAACCCCGGCGGCGTCCAGCGCGACCTTGGCGCGGGCCAGCTCGGCCCCGAAGCCGCTGCCCCGGTAACCGCGCACGGCGCTGCGCACTTCCTGCAAGGCCCCGCGCGAAATGCGCTCGACTTCGCGGATTTCCTCGGCGGCTCTGGCCGGGTCGACGGCCGCGAGTTTGCCGGCCAGTTCGCTTTTCAGCACGATCACGCTGAGGGTGTGGCCCAGCAGGTCATGCAGGTCGCGGGCGATGCGTTCGCGTTCGGCGTCGGCGGCCAGCCGCTCCTTTTCCTGCTGCACCTGCGCCAGTTTGCGCCGCGCCGCCAGGCTGGTGTAACCGGCATAATTGCCGTAAGCGGCCACCGGAATGAAGACGGTGAACAGGTAATCGCCCAGTTGCCCGTGGATGACCTGAATCATGACCAGCATCAGCAGGACGTTGATGCCCGCCCCCAGCAGCGCCACGCTCCCCCGGCGCTGCCAGCCGATCAGGCTCGCGCCGTAGATCAGGAAACTGAGCGAGGAAGGCCCGTACAGCCACCAGCCCAGCGCCCACAGGCCCGCCCCGGCCAGCCAGCCCGCGTAGGCCCAGCGGTCGTCGGGCCTGTCCAGCAGGAAGGTGCGCGCGTACACCAGCGAGAAGGCCAGCAGGCTGCCCCAGAACAGCAGCGTGTGCGGCAGCGGGCGGGGCTGGGCGGCAAACGCCTGAATGGGATAGATCATCCAGATCAGCCAGATCAGCGGGAAAAGGTCCCAGAAGTGCGGTCTGCGGAAGGGGCGTGGGGTGGCATGGGTCATGGTTCCTCCGCAGGGGAAAAGGGGCGCACCTCAATGATGCACCCCGCCCGGGGTGAGAAGCCTCGCGTTTGTTCCGTGCTGCCTGTGGCAGAGCGCCGGAGGGCTCACTTCAGGTCCGGGTTGTTCCTGTTCGCTCGACCCTTCCCAGTGATTTCCTCACGGAGGGGCCGGAAGGCTTCTTACTGTTCGCGGCTTTCGTCTTTCCTGAAGCCCCACACCGCCAGCGCCCCGAAGACCAGTGTGAAGGCGGCCAGCGCCAGCCAGTGCGCGGCCTGGCTGGCGTGGCCGGGCAACAGCGTGCCACCTACCAGCTGGCTGAGGTGATAGGCAGGCAGGAAGGGCGCGAGCTGCTGCACGAAGCGGGGCAACTCCTCCAGGGGCACGAACAGCCCCGACGCGAAAGACATGATCACGGCCACGATCTGCGCGGTAATCTGCGCCGCCTGTGGGTTCGCCAGAAAGCCCACCGCCAGGCCCATAGCGATCAGGGCGATCATGCCCAGCAGGAGTTTGACGAGCACCGTCAGAGCGAGGCCCAGCGGCAGCGTCACCCCGCCCGCGAAGTGCGCGAAGGCGTACAGGGCGCCCAGGGCCATGGCACTGAACAGCAGCGCCGCCACAACCTTGGCCGTGAAGTACAGCAGCGTCGGCAGCGGCGAGGCCCGCAGCAGCCGCAGCCAGCCGCCGGTACGCTCGGCCGCGACCGCCGACCCGAACGAGAACATCGCCAGCGACAGCAGCGAGTACGCCCCGAAATTCACCAGGATAAGCTGGCCGACATTCACGCCGGACGCCGTGACCTCCCGGATATTCGGCAATCCGAACAGCCCGAAGAACAGGATGGGAAACCCGATGGTGCCCAGCGCGAACATGGGGTTCCGGAACATGCGCCGCAGTTCGGCGCGCACCAGTTGCCCCAGCGCGGGCAGCAGGGGCGTGCGGCGGGTGGAAGTGGGGGCAGGCAGGGACAGGGTGGGCGTGGTCATGGGGCCTCCTTTACGGGTGAGGAAAAACAGGGGGAAAAGTGTTCTTGGCTTTCAAAGGGGTGGTCACGCGGTCAGGCTCAGGAAGGCGTCTTCCAGGCTGGCGCGGCTGACTTCCAGTTCGGTGAAGGGCGATTGGCGGCGGTACAGTTCGCCCAGCAGGCTTTCGGGGGTGCGCGTGCGCAGGTCGGCCCGGCCGTGGGCGTCCACCTCGGCGCGCTCTACCCCAGGCAGCCGTTGCAATTCGGCCAGCACCAGATCGGATTTGAACTGCACTCTGGCCCCGCCCACCTGGGCACGCAGCTGCTCGGGGGTACCGTCGGCCAGCACCTGACCGGCGTTCATGACGACCACGCGGTCGGCGCTGCGCTGCGCTTCCTCCAGGTAATGCGTGGTCAACAGGATGGTGCGCCCGGAGGCCCTGAGCACCTGCATGGCGTCCCAGAAAGCCAGGCGGCTGCCCGCGTCCATGCCGGTGGTGGGTTCGTCGATCAGCAGAATCTCGGGGTTGCCCACCACCGCCAGCGCAAAAGCCAGGCGGCGTTTTTGCCCGCCCGAGAGTGCCCCGGCCCGCCGGTTCGCCGCGCCCTGCAAGTCCGTGAGCTTCAGCACTTCGTCCACCGCGAGCGGCGCGGGGTAGAAGCTGGCGAACAGGGCGGCGGCCTCGCGCACCGTCAGGGCCTGCGGAATGGCGCTTTCCTGCGGCATCGAGCCGATGCGGGCGCGGACGGTGTCCTGACGGGGGTCGGCGCCCAGCACCCGCACCTGCCCCCGTGTGGGCGCGGCCAGGCCCAGCATCAGGGAAATGGCGGTGGTCTTGCCGGCCCCGTTCGGCCCCAGCAGCGCCGTAAGTTCCCCGGCCCGGATGTGCAGGTTCAGGCCGTCCAGGGCAGTGACCCTTTTGCTGCCTGCCCCAAAGGTCTTGCTCACTTCTTGCAGTTCGATGCCGTTCATAACGCCATCTTCTCGCCTGACTCTACCGGGGCGTAGTGGCGGCTGTCAGGCGGCGCAGATGACAGATGTCATATGGTTCTGGGTTTTACTCCGCGTTGTCCAGAACCGTATTGTCTCCTCCTCACAACTGGCCCGAAAGAATGGGATGGTTCTCCATTACTCAGAGCTGTAGCAGCCGTTCCTTCTCATACGTCATAAGCTCAGGCGGCAACATGCCGGCACATGGCCGCCCTTGTCTTCACCCTGATTTTTGCGCTGCCCCTGCTGGCACTGGGCGCTTTTCTGGTCTGGCTCAGCAGCGCCAGCTTACGAAGCTACCTGTTCGGCGGCCCGCGCGATGACCCTTTTCAATGGCCGGAAGTGCCTGGAACCGTGCTGGCTCACCGGGTCGATCCCGAATACCGGGGAACCGCATCGACGTGACGCGTGGCCCCAACGTAGAGAACGTGCAAGTCTAGAGCAGTTCTCCGAATTCCGTCATACGTGGAAGGGCACCCCGTATGACTCCATTCTCCGCTCTGCTCATCTAAATTCACTCGCTTCGCTCGGACAAAAGGTGCTTCGTTCTTTTGTCAAATGCTCTACATCACCGTACGCTTGCCGGAAGGTCAGCAGGCCGAACTGATTCCGGCCGAACTGGCCAATATGCCCGTGTGGCAACCGCTCCATATGGACTTCGGCACCTTCATGCGTGAAGTAGACTCGCTGGCCCTCGCTCAGGCGCAGCAGACCCTCCCGGTCGGAAGCACTGTCAAGGTGCAGACCGACCCGGCGCGGCGCGGTTTCAAGGGCCGCAGCGGAATCCACTGGACTTCCGCCTCAGACCGGCATGCCACGGCGTCCAAACCACTTTCTCTTCTGGTCATGCTGTTCCTGCTCGGCTTCGGGGTCTTCATGCTGCTGCTCAGCGGTGCGATGCTGTGGGCTTCCACGTCAGGCGCGCTCTCCAGGTAAACCCCGCTTCTTTTTGTCGGGGAAACACCAGAGCAGTTCTCCGAATGATGTCAGGCGTGAAAGGGCACCCTATCCGACTTGTTTCTTCGTCCTGCTCGTCTCCATTCATCCGCGCTGCTCGGCCAGAAAGCCCTTCGTTCTTTTGTCGAATGTTCTAGACTGCTGTGCATATGGCTGACCTTGACCGCGTTCGTGAAGCCCTGCGTGCCAGCATGACCGCCTGGGCCACGCTGGAAGTGCGGGGCGATCAGGCCCGCGTGAACCCCGCCCCCGACCTCGACACGCTGGCCGCGCACCTGGAACGCGTGGACGACGCCTGGGGCATCGAGTGGGCGTGTGACAGTGTGCAGCCCTTCGTGGTGCGCGCCAAACTCACGGTGTCCGGTATGACCCGCGAGGGCCTGGCCAGCGCCCCCACCCTGGGCGACGCGAAACTCGCGGCCCTTGCGGAGGTGGCGCGCGTGTACGGCGTATCTCCCACCGGCGAAGGCCACTGGGTCGAGTACGACCCCGACGACGGCCCCAACACCACGCACCTGGACGAGGACGCCGAACCCGCTCCGCCTCCCCGCGCCATGCCCCTGCCGCCCGAGCCGCCCCGTGACCCGCAGATGGAAAAAGCCCGCCGGCACATTGAAGACCTGCTGGAGCAACTCAAGGCGGCCGGCAAAGGCGGGGAGGCCGCCCGCATCCTGATGCGCGGGTACGGGGAAACGCTGGACGAAAGCCGCACCATCTACAAGGAACTTCAGGCCATCCTGAAGGGGTGAGGTACGCGTGCACAAGTTCATCTGCATCGGAGACGTTCACGCCGACTTCCCCACCATGTGGGAGGCGCTGCGGGCCGCGAGTTGCATCGACGCCCAGGGGCTGGCCACCCCCCCAGTGCAAAGCGGCGCGTACCAGGTGATTCTCATCGGTGACCTGGTGCATCCCAAAAGCGCCCAGGCGTATACGCGCCTGACCGGCCTGCGTCCCTTCGATTCGGGCGACCAGGAGCACCTGCTGATCGCCGCCCGCGAGCAGATCAAGGAGCTGGAAAAACTGTGCACCTACCAGCGCTCCGCGCCGCACGCCATCCACATCCTGCTGGGCAACCACGACGACAACATTCTGAACCCACACCTGATCCTGGGCACTTCAGGGGGCATCAAACACGTGGAATTCGACCCGCGCCGGGGCGGCGTGCATCTGCCCGCGCACCTGCGCGAGTGGATGCAGACCTTTCCCAGAGACATTCGGATCGGGACGCTGCAATTCACGCACGTCTCGCCCCTGCCCGGCCACCAGCACTACGACGACCTGTTCTACAGCGACCGCAGCCCCAAACGCTGGTTCAGGGATACCCCCGAATACGTGGATATGGCCGGCCTGAGCTTCGGCGTGTACGGCCACACCCAGGTGGACGACGGCATCCTGATTCACCGCGACGAGCAGGATCGGCCCCGCTTTGCCGTCATTGACGCCCTGCACACCCGACAGTACCTGGAACTTATTCACGACGAGGGACAGCAGAGCAGCCTCCGGGGCATTCAGGCCGTGCCCTTCTGAAGTTGACAAGCGAGCGGGGCGCAGCTATCCTTAACCCCGCTGCTTTTTTGCAGTGCACCAGCAAGGTCCGGTAGTGTAGCGGTTAGCATATCTGCCTGTCACGCAGAAGGTCGCGGGTTCAAATCCCGTCCGGACCGCCAACGTTCCCCCGGGAACACGGCTAGGTAGCTCAGCTGGTAGAGCAAACGACTGAAAATCGTTGGGTCGCCGGTTCAAGTCCGGCCCTGGCCACCAAGCGAAAAAAATCCCCGTCATTGGCGGGGATCTTTTCTTTGCTTTTCAGAGTTGAGCCGGAGCCGGGCGAAGCGCAGCGACCTTCCATCCGTAGGCCGCTGCGCTTCACCGGCTTCTGTGCCGGCGCTGTGACCGCTGCTTACAGGCGCGGCAGGGTCACGCCGGTCTGTCCCTGGTACTTGCCCTGGCGGGCCCCGTAAGTCACTTCCGGTTTCTCGCCTTCAAAAAACAGCAGTTGCACGCAGCCCTCGAAGGCGTACATTTTGGCCGGGAGGGGCGTGGTGTTGCTGAATTCCAGCGTGACGTGGCCTTCCCAGCCGGGTTCCAGCGGCGTGACGTTGGCTACGATGCCGCAGCGGGCGTAGGTGGATTTGCCGAGGGCCACGACCATGACGGTGTCGGGGATTTTCAGGTACTCGTAACTGCGGGCCAGCACGAAGCTGTTGGGCGGAATGATGATTTCGGGAGCGGTCAGGTCGATGAAGGCGCGTTCGTCGAAGGCCTTGGGGTCGACGATGGTATTCCCGTGCGCGTTCGTGAAGACTTTCCACTCGTCGGCGCAGCGCAGGTCGTAGCCGAAGCTGGACAGGCCATAGCTGATCACGTGCTGGTTCTCGGCCGTGCGAATCAGGCGGTCTTCAAAGGGGTCGATCATGCCCTCCTGGGCCAGTTCGCGGATTCGCCAGTCGGGCAGGATACTCACGAGGTTCATTGTACGGCGTGGCCCCGCACCGGGCGCCGGGCACGCGCGGCAGCCAGGGCCTTCCCGACTTCACTGGACAATCTGACCGCACGCGCAGGGTCTTTCCTGTAGCATCTTGCTTGGATTCTCAACCTGACCGGAGGTAACTGGAATGACGCTGGTAGTTGATGTATTTCCCCAGGCGAAAACCATTTTGCAGTCCACCCACGCAACCGACATCAGTTGCACGTGGTGCCGCAAGATCACGGCCTTATGCAATGGCGAGCGTACCCTGGGCGAGGTGGCGCGCCTGCTGTGCCTGCCGATGCCGGTTGTGCAAAAGCTCACCGACAAGGCCCTGCGCCGGGGCTGGCTGCGCCCGCAGCTGCAAGCGCCGGAGGAGCCGCTGGAAACATCACCAGAGGGGTTTGAGATCGATTGAAGGGCGGCCCGGTGGCATCTGGGGCGCGGTGACGTGAGGGCAGCGGTGACATGAGGGTCGCCATCCTCTCGGACACGCACGGCAACGCCTTTGCGCTGGAGGCGGTGCTGCGCGACATTCGACAGGCCAGCCCGGACGTGACCATCAACCTGGGCGACCAGATCGAGGGCAGCGCCGATCCGGGCCGCGCCGCTGCCCTTCAGGCCAGTCTGAACGCCGTGGAAGTGCGCGGAAACAACGAGGAGAAGCTGTGGGCGGGCGGCCGCCGCAGCCCCCTGAGCCGCGAGATCGGGGCGTGGCTCGATAACCAGGTCAGCGCCCAAGCGCGGGCGCGTCTGGCGGCCCTGCCCCTGAGCGCGCGGGTCGAGGGAGGCATTTTCGCGTGTCACGGGACGCCCCAGAGTGCCTGGGACAGCCTGCTGTGGATGTGGGATCAGGGCGGGTACTACCGCGCCCGCGCCCCGCGTGAGCTGCGGCAGCTGGTCGAGCCGCTGGCGGCGCAGGTGGTGGTCTGCGGGCACACCCACCGCCCGGGCGCGACCCGCGTGGGCGACACCCTGGTGGTCAACAGTGGCGCCGTCAGTGGCCAGGTCGACGGTGACCCGCGTGCCCGCTGGACGCTGCTGGAACGGCGCGGGGGTCACTGGAGCGCCGATTTTCGCGCCGCCAGCTACGACATCGAGGCGGCTGTGGCCTGGTCCGTGAAGCACTCGCCTTTTGGCGAATTCGAGGCTGGGCTGCTGCGCTCGGGCGAGATGAGCGGCCGGGGCACTTCCTGAGCGGCCAGGCCCGGCCGCGCCAGCCGCACCGTCAGTATTCTTCCAGCAGGCGCTGCATCTCGTGCTGGCCGCGCAGCAGGTCAAGCACCCCTTCACGGTACAGGCCAGTCAGCATCAGGGCGGCTTCCTCCAGGGGATAGTTCAGGCGTTCGATGATCTTCTGCATGCTGGTTTCCCCGTTCAGGTGCTTCAGGAACAGGTTGGCGCGGATGCTGGCGGGCGGCTGGCGGTGTTCGGTGGCAGGTTTGAGCCGGGCCACGATCATGGGCAGGCCGGCAATGGCGCTGGGTTCCAGCAGGCCGTGCTGAACGAGGTGCTGGGCGGCGTTGCGGGCTTCACCGGGCGCCAGCGCGCTGAGTTGCATGACGCGGGCCAGGGTGCGGCGGCCATTGAACCAGCGCAGCAGTTCTCAGGAGGCGCGGCACAGGTTCACGGGCCGGTCGTGCTGGGCCAGGCGCAGGATGGCGTGGTCGGGCAGCGCGCCCTGCGGGTGGCGTTCCAGGGTATTCAGGGCGTGCAGGGTCAGGTGAACGTGGGGGGCCGGCAGCGGGCCCTGCGGGCGAAAGGAGTAGAAGGTGGGCGCGTCCCGGCACAGTTCGTCCAGGGCTCCCTGCGCCTGCCGGGTCAGGGCCTCCTACAACTGCGCTTCGCTGAGGTAACCCCCTTGCAGCAGGCTCTGGCCCAGCGGGCCGGGCTGGGCCAGGGCGCCGGCCAGTTGCGTTTCGCTCAGCCCGCCCTGCACCAGCAGTTGCCCCAGTGGCCGGTGACCCTCAACGGCGGAAATAGCGCCCGCATGCAGATGAATTTTCAGGCGGCTGGGAAAGGCCATCAGGCGGCCCGTCCAGCCCTCGAACAGGGGCTTTTGCAGGGCTTCCAGGATGGTTGCGGCAGTAAAATCCTGCGCTGGAACGCCTGATCTGGTGGGAAGGGTCGGAGAAAGCACGGGCCGATTGTGGGTGGAAACTGTCAAGCCGGCATCTGTCAAAAAGTAGGCATTTTTTGCGCCGGCGCGTGAAAAATTTCATTCCGTACTGGCTGTCTGGGAGTGCCTTTGGAGCCAGGATCACCCTTACCGGGTCTTCCCCGACCCGGGTTATTCCTCGGTGCTGAGTACCGCCAGGAACGCCTCCTGCGGCACCTCCACCGTCCCGAACTGCTTCATGCGGGCGCGGCCCTTCTTCTGCTTGTCCAGCAGCTTCTTCTTGCGGCTGATGTCCCCGCCGTAACACTTGGCGAGCACGTCCTTGCGGTAGGCCTTCACGGTCGCGCGGGCAATGATCTTCGCGCCGATCACGGCCTGCACCGGCACCGGGAACATCTGCCGGGGAATCACCTCGGCCATCTTGTCCACGATCTTGCGGCCCAGCGAGTACGTCTTGGTGTCGTGCACGATCACGGCCAGCGCATCGATCACCTCGTTGTTCACCATGATGTCCACCTTGCGCAGGTCGCCCTCGCGGTACCCGATCTGCTCGTAGTCCATGCTGGCGTACCCGCGCGAGATGCTCTTCAGGCGGTCGTGGAAGTCGTACAGGATCTCCGCGAACGGCACCTCGTAGATCAGCTCCACGCGCCCATGCTGCCCCAGGTAGTTCATGGTCTCCATCACGCCCCGGCGCTCCTGAAGAAGTTGCATGACCGTGCCCACGTACGTTTCGGGCAGCATGACGTGCAGCTTGATGTACGGCTCCTCGATCAGGGTGATGCGGTCGCGGGTGGGGAACTCGGCCGGGTTCTGCGTCTCGAACACCTCACCGTTCGTCAGGGTCACGCGGTACACCACGGCCGGCGCGGTGGCGATCAGGTCCAGGTCGTACTCGCGCTCCAGGCGCTCCTGAATGATCTCGGCGTGCAGCAGGCCCAGGAAGCCGCAGCGGAAGCCGAAGCCCAGCGCCTCAGAGGTTTCCGGCTCGAAGGAGAAGGCCGCGTCGTTCAGCTTCAGCTTCTCCAGCGCCTCGCGCAGTTTGCGGTAGTCCTCGGTGTCGGTGGGGTACAGGCCCGAGAACACCACCGGCTGCGCCGGCTTGAAGCCCGGGAAGGGCTCGGCGGTGGGGTGTTCGCGGCTGGTGAGGGTGTCGCCCACCTGCGCGTCGTGAATGTCCTTGATGCCGGCCGCCACCCAGCCCACGCTGCCCGCGATCAGGGAGTCGCCCACGACCAGCCCGGGGCTGAAGGTGCCGACCTTGTCCACGTCGAAGTCCTTGCCGTTGCTGAACATCCGGATGGCGTCCTTGGGCTTCAGGGTGCCTTCCAGCACGCGGACGAACAGGATCACGCCCTGGTAGGCGTCGTAGAAGGAGTCGAAGATCAGGGCCTTGAGCGGCGCGTCCGGGTCGCCGGTGGGCGGCGGGATGTGCTTCACGACCGCCTCCAGGATTTCCGGCACGCCCTGCCCGGTCTTCCCGGACGCGAACACAGCGCCGTCGGCGGGAATCCCGATCACTTCCTCCAGTTCCCGGGCAGCGCCTTCCGGGTCGGCGGCGGGCAGGTCGATCTTGTTGATGACCGGCACGATTTCCAGGTTGTTGTCGATGGCGAGGTACGCGTTCACGATGGTCTGCGCCTCGACGCCCTGCGAAGCGTCCACCAGCAGCAGCACGCCCTCGCACGCCGCCAGCGACCGCGAGACCTCGTAGTTGAAGTCCACGTGTCCGGGCGTGTCGATCAGGTTGAACACGTACCGTTCGCCGCCCTCCTGCACGTATTCCAGGCGGATGGGGGTGGACTTGATGGTGATGCCCCGCTCACGTTCGAGTTCCAGCGTGTCGAGGGTCTGGTCGCGCTTGTCGCGCTCGCCCATCGCGCCGAGCTTCTCCAGAATCCGGTCAGCGAGGGTGGACTTGCCGTGATCCACGTGGGCAATGATTGAAAAGTTCCTGATGTGTGCGGTGCGCGGATCGGTCACAAAGGAGAGTCTACCCCGTTTGCGCTTTACGGTTTGTGCCGCCCCGCCCGCCCAGTTACGCTGAAGCATGACCACCTTCGCCTGTCCGGTTGCGGTGCTGGCCCTGCTGGGAACGCTGAGGACCCAGGCCGTGAACATGCCCCTGGCCTCGCCTGCGCCGGGTTCGGCCGCGCGCCAGGCCATTCTGAACGCCGTGCGTGGCCCCGTCGAGCGATCTTTTGGCGGTCAGCACGTGATGTTCAAGGTCAACGACTTGCAGGTGGGCGGCGGCTGGGCGTTCCTGGCGGCGCGGCCCATGACGCCCGCGCAACGTTACCTGAGTGACCCGCGAACCGGGGCGCCAGAGGTGTGGGCCGTCCTGCACCAGCAGCGCGGGGGGTGGAAAGTGCTGCGCTGGGCCATGCCGACCGACGTGATTTCCCTGGCGTGGGAACAGGCGTTGCCGCAGGTGCCGGGAAACCTGTGGCCGCACCACCGCTGGTGACAAAACCTGGGAAAAGGAGATGCTGGTAAAGAGGTGCCGGTAAAGGGGCACTGGAAGGCGGAAACTTCCGGGGGGCGGGGCACGTAGTGTCCAGTATGGCCGCCCGCACCCGTCCGTTGCCGACGAAACCCGCGAAACCCGTGTGGCCCTGGCTGCTGCTGACGGCGGTGTTGCTTGGCCTGCTGTCCTGGGGATACCGGGTGGTCACGCAGCCAAGCAACCCGGCGGTGCAGGCGCGGGCCCTCGGGCGCACACCGGCGCAGAACTGGCAGGCGCTCCGGGCGTTCGGGCCGCGCCCGGTGGGCAGTAAGGGGCATGACCGGGCGGTGGACTGGCTGGAAACGCAGTTCAGTGCGCTGGGCTACCGCGTGACGCGGCAGGATGTGCCGCTGACCCGTTCGTTCGACCTGGGCGGCAGCCTGAGATCCGGACAGACAGTCATTCCGGTGGCCGCCATCTACGGCGCCGCAGGTGGCGAGCAGACGGCCAAACTGGTGCGGGTGCCGCCGCAGGCCAGCGCCGAGCAGTTACGCCAGCTTCCTGTCCAGACGAACATTGCCCTGACCACCTGCCCCGGCCCGAACTGGAAACCCCTGGTGGAAGCGGTGATGACCGCCGGGGCTTTCGGGCTGGTGGTCATCGACGACTGCCCCACCCGGCGCTGGCAGAAGGTGGACGCCACGCCGCTGCCGCTGGTGCAGGCCGGCGCGCGCGACAAAGGCCGCTTGCTGGCGCTGGCCGGGCAGACTGTGACGCTCAGGTCGCAGGTGGAGGAACGCCCGGTGACCGGCCACAACCTGGTGGCGGCGCGGGTGAAGGCCAGGCCCGAAGTACTGCTGGGGGCTCATCTGGACACCGTGAACGGCAGCCTGGGCGCCAACGACAACAGCAGCGGCGTCCTGAGCGTGCTGGAAGCGGCGCGGCAGGCCGTGAACACGCCGCTGGCCGATCACACCTGGTTCGTGCTGTTCGACGCCGAGGAGGACGGCACCCTCGGCAGCCGCGCGTTTGTCCGGCAGTTCGGTTTTCCCCTGCACAGCACGCGGGCCATGCTGAATTTCGACATGGTGGGCGTGGACGTCAGGCCGCTGGGGGCCGCCATCGACCCGGAGGTGCTCCCGCTGGCGCGGCAGGTGCGGCCCACCCTGCGCGTCTTCGAGGACGAACCGGTCAGCGACCGCAAGATCCTGGGAAGGTTTGCCCCACCCACCGGGCGCAGTGACCACCTGCACTTCAAACTGACTCAGAAACGCACCGTCTTCCTGCACCGGGGGGAAGACGTGAATTATCACGCGCCCACCGACCAGACGCTGCAAACCGCCCTGGTGCAGGACACCGCTGATTTCGGCGTCGCTCTGGCCCGCGCGGTGCTGAAGGCCGACCTGAAGGTCAAGGAACCCTGCCGCATCGGTGCGCCGTCCTGCTGAGGGGTGTTTTCAAACTTTTATGGCGGCAGCGGCCTCCCCTTTCCTCAAGGGTTGCTCCGAACCCTCGGCGGCCCGGCGGGGGTGGCCCCGCTATGCTGCGGACATGCTGACCAGCTTGCCGCCCGCCGTGAAAGCTGCTGCCCAGTCCCACCTGGGGTCGCGGGTCACAGAGGTTTCGCGCCTGTCGGGCGGGGACATCAGCGCGGCGTTCCGGGTGGTGGCGGGTCATGGGCAGTTCGTGGTGAAGGTGCGCCCGGAGCAGGCCGATCACCCGGCGCTCTTTCACGCCGAGGCCCTGGGCCTGCACCTGCTGGGCCAGCAGCTGGTCGGGGAGGCGCGGGCGGTGGTGGTGCCGCAGGTGGTGGGGTACGGGTTGGCGGCGGGCGGCACCGGAGTGGGACAACTGGCTTACCTGGTCATGAATTTTCTGGAACCTGCCCCGGAAACCCCACAGGCGCAGGAAGCGCTGGGACGCGGCCTGGCGGCGCTGCACCGCACAGCGGGGCCGCAGTTTGGCGGCACCCCAGATAACTTCATGGGCTTCCTGCCGCAAAAAAACCCGCCCACCCCCACCGCCGCGGAGTTCTTCTGGGCAGCGCGGCTGGCCCCGCAACTGAAGCGGGCGCAGGATCACCTGAGTGCAGAGGATCTCCGGAATTTCGAGGCGTTGCGGGAACGCCTGCCAGGTCTGATTCCGCCGGAGGCTCCAGCCCTGGTTCACGGCGACCTGTGGCGGGGCAACATGCTGTTCACGGCGCTGGGCCCGGCCCTGATCGACCCGGCGGCCACCTATTCACACCGCGAGGTGGACTTGAGCCTGATGCGCCTGTTCGGTGGGGTCAGTGAGCGGGTATTCGCGGCGTACGCCGAGGCGTTCCCGCCGGCGGAAGGCTGGGAGCAGAGGGCCGACCTGTGGAACCTGTATCCGCTGCTGGCGCATCTGAACATGTTCGGAGACCGTTACCTGGGACGGTTGCAAGCAGCCTTACACGCTGCATCAAATATTATAATTTAAACTGCTTGATTTTTTAAAGTTTAAGAGGCATACTGACCCTATGATTGCCCTCTCCCCCATTCTTCCGGCCACCACCCGGGTCGGCTCGGTCACGCTGCTGGCCCGCCACCTGCCCGAACTGATGCACTTCTACCGTTCCCTGCTGGGACTGAGCGTGCTTGCGGAAACAGACACGTCCATTACGCTGGGCACGGCCACCACGCCGCTGCTGACCCTGCACGCCGCACCAGATCTGCCCGCTCCACTGCCCAACCGTCCGGGGTTGTACCACACCGCCTTCCTGCACCCCACCCGCGCCGACCTGGGCCGCTGGCTGGCGCACGCCGCGCGGCTGGGCCTGCGCATCGGCAGCGGCGACCACCTCGTCAGTGAAGCGTTTTACCTGACCGACCCGGAAGGCAATGGCATCGAGGTCTACGCCGACCGCCCGCGCGACACCTGGATGTGGGAGAACGGACAGGTCAAGATGGACACCCTCGCGGTGGACGCCGCCAGTGTGCTGCGCGAAGCCGGCATCGACCCCAATGACCTGAACGACCTGCCGGACGATTACCGCGCCCCCGACGGCCTGACCCTCGGACACATGCACCTGAAAGTCGGGAACGCCGCCCAGGCCGCCCAGTTCTACCGCGATACGTTGGGCCTTGACCTGGTGTCCAACCTCCCTGGCGCGGCCTTCCTGTCCTGGGGCGCCTACCACCACCACCTTGGGCTGAACGAGTGGCACACCCGTGGGCAAGGCCAACCCGCCGCGCCCGCCGCCGGACTGGGAGGCGTGGAATTCATCACCCCCGACCTGAGCGGTTTACGTACTCACCTGGCCGGCCGTGAAGGCATCAGCGACCACGGCGACCACCTGACCCTGCACGACCCCTGGGGTCACCAGATCAGCGTCCGCCAGGCCTGAGCCGCCCGAAGAACCACTTCAGGCACACTTTAAAACCTGACCCAGGCCGAAAGAGGGCCTTTGAAAGCCATGCAGTCGGGCGGATGTCCCCCCAGCGTCCATCAGACCGGTTCCTGCTCCCAGTCGGGCACCGCAGCTATCCTGCGCTGGGCCGCGGCCATGTCTGTTTCCTCTGGACGGCAGACATCCCAGTCGCGGCCCCCGGCATAAGCACCCACTACCAGCAGATCCGGGCTGCTGCCGTCATTGCGGTGGCCTGTTCCGGCGGGCAGCAGCACCACGTCCCCCGCCTGAAGTTGCACTTGCGGCCCGCCCTCACCGCCCAGTGTGACCCGGGTCTGTCCACGCACCACCACCAGCACCTCATGCGCCGTAGAGTGGTAGTGGTGAAAAGAATAAATGCCGTTCTGCCAGCTGTTTGTCCAGCCCTGTGAGGCGAGTGCCGCCTCGGCCTGCGCGGCCGTTTTCACCTTCAGCGCCCTCCAGTAAATCAGCACAGGCAGGCGGGGATTATTCGGTATCCCACCACTCGGCGGCAACGACAGCCTTTCCACACCTCAGGGTAGAACAGGAGAAGCGCCCGAATGGCAACTCTTCCTTCCGTCTTGAGACAAATAAAAGACCGCCCCCACATCGGAGGGCGGCTCTCTTTTGGCCTTTTGCTTAGTCGGCGGCTGAGCCGTGGCTGGTGGCCGCGGCGGCTTCGCGGGCGGCTTTCGACTTGGCGTCGATTTTCGCCTTGATCTTCTTCTGCGTGAAGCCGGCTTCGCGTTCGCGCTGGTCAAGCACCGAGCGGATGAAGCGAATGTCGTCCTCGATGCCGGGAATCACGACCTGCTCCAGCGCGTTCACGCGGCGGGAGGTCTTCTTGATCTCCTCACCAATGCGCCGGAGCTTCGTTTCGGTGCCGGCGACCTTCACGATGGCTTCCAGCAGACCGTTAAAGTCCGTGGACGCCTGAATGGTGCGCGCGCCGACGTTGATCGGGCTGAAGTTCGCGGCGGCAGCCCGTTCAGGAATGTTGATGCGGGGGACTTTCACGCCGTATACGCTGTCGATCTGCATGTCCACGGCGTAATCACCGGTGCCAGCGAGGCTGAGGCTCTCGACGGCTTCCGGGCTGTCCCAGGCTTTGGCGCCGAACAAGCTGGTGTAGGCGCCTTTACTCACGCCGGTCAGCTGCTCGCGGGCGGCCAGGGCGTCTTTCACCAGGGCGAAAAACTCCCCGATCAGGGCGTCACGTTTGCGTTTCAGCAAGTCGGCGCCGCCCGTCGCGGTCTTCAGGCTGGCTTTGCTCGCCAGCAGGGCACTGCGGGTGGGGCTGATTTGTCCTGCCATTTAATTCACCTCCCCTTTGACTGGAGTGTGCAGGGTGAAAGGAGAGGGATCAACCTCTCCAGTCACGTTTACTGCATCGAGCGGCTGCCCTTCCACATCTCGTCCATCTTGGTGCCATAGTACTTGTCGATGGAGTCCTTGGAGATACGGGTCAGCTGGCTCTGGGGCAGTTTGCTCAGGATGCCCCAGGCGACGGTCAGGGAGTCCTCGATGCTGCGGTCCTGGTCGCCCTGGCCGATGAAGTAGCCTTCGAAGTCGTCAGCGAACTTCAGGTACAGTTTGTCGGTTTCGGTCAGCGCGTCTTCACCGGTGATGGCCACCAGTTTGCGCAGGTCGAGCCCGTTGGCGTAGGCGGCGAACAGCTGGTCAGAGATGTTCTTGTGGTCGGCGCGGGTTTTGCCTTTGCCGATGCCGTTGCCTTGCAGACGCGAGAGGCTGGGCTGGGGGTTGATCGGGGGGAACACGCCCTTGGCGTTCAGGGTACGGTCCACCACGATCTGCCCTTCGGTGATGTAACCGGTCAGGTCCGGAATGGGGTGGGTGATGTCGTCGTCCGGCATGGACAGAATCGGAATCTGGGTCACGCTGCCGGGCTTGCCGTTCACCACGCCTGCACGTTCGTACAGGTTCGCCAGGTCGGTGTACATGTAGCCGGGGAAGCCGCGGCGACCGGGAATCTCTTCGCGCGCACCGCCGATTTCGCGGAGGGCTTCACAGTAGTTGGTCAGGTCGGTCAGGATCACCAGCACGTGGTAGCCATGCTCGAAGGCCAGGTACTCGGCGGTGGTCAGGGCCATGCGCGGGGTCAGCAGACGTTCCACGGCGGGGTCGTCGGCCTTGTTCAGGAACAGAACCGAGCGGGCCAGAGCGCCGGTACGTTCAAATTCCTGGGTGAAGTAGCTCACTTCGCGCTGGGTCAGGCCCATGGCCGCGAACACCACGGCGAAGTCGCCTTCGTGGCCGGGCACCTTGGCCTGACGGGCGATCTGGGCGGCCAGTTCGTTGTGGGGCAGACCGCTGCCGGAGAAGATCGGCAGTTTCTGACCGCGAATCAGGCTGATCTGCGTGTCGATGGTGCTGATGCCGGTCTGAATGAACTCTTCGGGCTTGGCGCGGGCGGCCGGGTTCATGGGCTGCCCGTTGATGTTCAGGCGTTTCTCGGCGACCACGGCGGGCAGACCGTCCATGGGGCGGCCCAGGCCGTCGAAGCGGCGGCCGATCATTTCCTTGCTGACGCCGAGGCGGGCCACGTCTTCCACCAGGCTCACGCTGGCGTTGGCGAGGTCGAGGCCACGGGTTTCTTCGAACACCTGAATCACCGCGTTCTGGTCAGAGACGCTGATGACCTGGCCGCCGCGCATCTTGCCCTGGCCGTCCTTGATGTTCACGATGGAGCCGTTGGGCAGGTCGCTAGCGGCGTTCACGAACAGCAGGGGGCCGGAGATGTACGCGACATCGTTGTATTCCTTCTGGAGCAAAGTCACGCTTTCACCGCCTTGAAGGTCTGGTCGAGTTCGTCCATCACGCCTTCGCCGTAAGCGATGAATTCCTGCTCGGGCGTGTAGCGGGCGCGGGCGAGTTTCTCGATGACGGGGTTTTGAATGATTTCGTCGATGGTCAGCCCCGACTTGAGGCCTTTGTCGGCCTCGTCGTAGAACTTCAGGAACATCTTCATCAGGCCGTAGTTCTTGGGCATGGAGGCCGAGGCGTCCACCGGGTCGAAGCCGTTCTGTTGCAGGAAGTCCTGCCTCAGCATGCGGCCCGTTTCGATGATCAGACGCTCATTGTCCTGCAGGGCGTCGGGGCCGACGAGCTGCACCACTTCCTGCAGCGCGGCCTCTTCCTGAAGGAGGGTGCTGATGCGCTGGCGCAGTTCAGGGAAGTCCTGGCCGACGTTCTGGCGGTACCAGGGGTCGAGGATGGGCGTGAACAGCGAGTAGGAGCCGTTCCAGTTGATGGCCGGGAAGTGGCGGCGGCGCGCCAGGCCGGCGTCCAGTCGCCAGAATGCCCCGGTGATACGCAGGGTGGCCTGGGTGACGGGTTCGGACATGTCGCCACCGGCGGGGGACACGGCGCCGATCACGGACACTGCGCCGTCTTCGCCAGCGAGGGTCTTGACGGTGCCAGCGCGCTCGTAGAAGGCAGCCAGTTTCGCGCCCAGGTAGGGCGGGTAGCCTTCTTCGGCGGGCATTTCTTCCAGACGGGAAGAAATCTCGCGCAGCGCCTCGGCCCAGCGGCTGGTGCTGTCGGCCATCAGGGACACGCTGTAGCCCTGGTCGCGGAAGTATTCCGCCAGGGTGATCCCGGTGTACACGCTGGCTTCACGGGCGGCCACCGGCATGTTGGAGGTGTTGGCGATCAGGATGGTGCGGTGCATCAGCGGCCCGCCCGTCTTGGGGTCTTCCAGTTCCGGGAATTCCACCAGCACGTCGGTCATCTCGTTGCCGCGCTCGCCGCAACCCACGTACACCACGATGTCGGCGTTGCCGTACTTCGCCACGGACTGCTGGGTCACGGTCTTGCCGCTCCCGAACGGGCCGGGGATTGCGGCCGCGCCACCCATCACCAGCGGGAACAGCACGTCCAGAATGCGCATCCCGGTGAGGAAGGGCAGGCTGGGGTCGTTCTTCTTCGCCACCGGGCGGGGCGCACGCACCGGCCAGTAGTGGGCCAATCTGAGCTTGGTGCCGTCTTCCAGTTCAGCAACGGTCTCGTCGACGGTGTACTGCCCGGCGGGCGCGATCCAGCGAATGCGGCCGCCCTTGTCGGGGGGCGTCAGGATCTTGTGCGTGAAGGAGAACTCCGGCACGGTGCCCAGGATGGCGCTGCCGACCACTTCGTCGCCCACGTTCACCGAAGGGGTAAAGTCCCACTTCTTCTCGCGGTCGAGGGGAGAGACCTCGATGCCGCGCGCGATGAAGTCGCCCGAAGCCTTGCGAATTTCTTCCAGCGGGCGCTGAATACCGTCGTAAATGCCGTTCAGCATCCCCGGCCCCAGTTCCACGCTGAGGGGCAGGCCGGTGGTTTCCACGGGTTCACCCACGGTGAGGCCCGCCGTATCTTCGTAAACCTGCACAAAAGCCGTGTCGCCGTCCAGTCGGATGATCTCACCGACGAGGCGCTCCTGGCCCACGCGCACGATGTCGTACATCTTCGCACCGTACATGCCCTTGGCAATCACTGCCGGGCCGGCGATGCTCTGCACGACGCCGCTCTTGTTCTGCGTCATTGAATGCTCCTTCGGAGGGTCGAGAGGTCGAGGAGAAAAAAGGTCGAGTCAACCATTCTAGGCTTCACGCCCCCCCGACGCCTCGACGTGCTCACAGTTTGATATCGAACCCGATGGTGTCCCGCACCAGTTTGCCCATGTACGCCTTGGCGTCGACAGTGTCGGCGTTGAAAGCGTCGGCGAGACTGGGGATGGGCAGCAGGATCGGGAGATCGCGGCCACGCATGCTGCGGGCAGTGGCGCTCAGCGGATCGGCGATCAGGCCGGTGTCCACCGCGATCAGGCCGTAGTTGCCGTTCTGAATTGCGTGTTCCAGGTCATGCACGGCGTTTTCGCGGGTAGTCTCGATGACCTCCGCGCCCGCCAGGCGGTACCCGGTGGCGGTTTCGGCGTCGCTGAGCACGGCCACGCGCTGCAGGGTGCCAGTGTTCTGGGTCATGCGCCCACCTCCTTGCGAAGCTGCTCGGCAGGCAGGTTGTAGAACTTGCCGCGCCCGATCAGGCGGAGTTTGGCGATTTCCATTTCCTTGCGGCGCAGGAAGTCCAGGATGATGCCCACACCGTCACTGTCAGCAATACTGATGTTGCGGGCGGCCTTATCCAGGGCGCTGCGGGCGCTCAACTCGGCGTCTTCCAGCGTGGGGGCTTCCAGGATGGCGGCCACATCGGCGTTGCCCCCGGCGTCCCCACCGCTCAAACGGCTGTACCCGCCCGCGTCGTAACTGCCGCCCGCCACGAACAGGTTCGGGTCAAGAGCTTGACCTTTGCTGTTGCGGGCAATCAGGGCGTTCGTGATGTCAATCTCGCGCGACAGGTAGGTTTTCATGCTGTTGTCGCGCGAGACTTTCAGGGCGTGCCTGTAGTACGCCTGATCCAGGGCCACTTCCAGATCCAGCAGTTTCCCGGTGTTCGTGTAAGCGGCTGCGCCGTCACGCATGGCCTTGGCCAGCGGGTGACCGGTCACGGCCAGGCTGGCGGCGGCACTGGCCAGATCCGTGGCCTGCGCAGCAGTCTGAAGCGCGGCGGGGCGGATGGTGCCCCCGGGAATCAGGCTTTCGCGGATGGCTTCTGCGCCGCGCCCGGACACGATGCCACGGGCGATGCTTTTCAGGTTCACCAGATCCCACTTCATCAGCAGGGTCTCGATTTCGCGGCGGGAATCTCCTTCAGCGAAACCCAGGACTTTCTGCGTGGTGTCGAAGAGGTTCTGCGACAGGGCGCGGTCGAGTTCCGGCAATCCGGCGTTCTGCGCAGTGGTTTCGCGCATGTTCGCGGCGAAATCCGTTTCGGTCAGAACGCGCAGGAATTCCGGGTAACTGCCGGCCGAGAGCGCACTGTCCAGCGCACGTCCGTCGAGCAGTTTGGTGCGCATGACGCGCACGCGGGCGTTGATGTACGAGTAGTCGTCGGGCATGATTCAAACCCTCCTTTACTCGGCGAGAATGCGGTTGATCTGGGGGGCCATATCGGCCTTCACGCGTTCCAGGCGTCCAGTGAGGGTATTGGTGATGCCGCTCTTGCCGCCGCGAGCAATGACGCGCACACCGCCCTGAATCTGCGGGTTTTCGCGCACGGGAATGTCCTGGACGATGATGCGGCCCAGACCCAGGTCGGCGGGGTTGACTTCCACCGCTTCGGCGTCAGGCACGGCCTGACGGGCTTCTTGCACCAGGCGGGTCAGTACGTCGCGGTACTCGGGGGCGCCGGTCACGCTCCCCAGGTACTGGTTGACCAGGTCGTACACCTGCGTCATGCCACTTTCGCTGGCACTGAGACGCGAGGCGCTCATTTCCAGGTCGGCAGCGCTGCGGGCGCGAACCAGACCGGCCTGACGCTGGCTTTCCAGGGCACGCCGGCGGCTTTCCAGCAGGTTCTGGGCGCGTTCACGGGCGTCTGCGACGATCTTTTCGGCCCGGCCCCGCGCTTCGGCGCGAATGCGGTCGATCTCCGCCTGCGCTTCGTTTTCGAGGAGTTTATCGAGGGCCATGATTAGATAAGGAACAGTGCCAGGAAGCCGAAGATGACCAGGGTTTCAGGTAGCAGGAACACGAGCAGCAGCTGACCGAGCTTGCTGGAGTCCTCGGCGGCGGCACCCACCAGGCTGGAGCCGATGCGGGACTGCGCCCAGCCAGTACCCAGCGCGGCCAAGCCCAGAGCCAGACCCTTACCGATGGCGATCAGACCTTCATTGATGTTGGCGTCGTTGGCCACCACATTGTTTTCCTGGGCGAGACCGGTAGCGGTGAGAGCGAGAATGAGGGAAGCGAGGACGATCTTGGTGGTCTTGGTCATGGTGTGTTCTCCTGAGAAAAGAGTGATGACGGGAATCATTTAACCTGCGGTCCAGCCTGCACGCTCACGGGTTGAACCGAGGGGCGTGGCGCAGCGGGACTGAGGCGACGAAGGGGATTGTAACGCGGACTGGTTTCGTTGTTGAATCCGGTCGGATTCAGGAACTCGACCATGTGCAAACGGATGGGTTGCAGGATGTGACCGATCAGGGTCAGGGCCAGCACCAGGAAGTGCAGAATGGCACCGATGACCAGGCCGAGAATGGCACCGATAAAGCCCCAGTTCTGGTACATGCTCCAGCCCAGGTCGGTGACCAGGCGGGCCAGGATGGCGGACACCAGACCGACGGCAAAGATACGGGCGTAACTGACGACTGCGCCGCCCTGAGAGAGAAGTTCGACGATAAGGGTAGGGAGTTTAGTGATTACCATCAGGTAACCGACGATGAACATGAGGAAGCCCAGGGCCATCAGCAGGACGCGCCAGTCACCAAAGTTGGTCAGGCCACCGAAGTCCTTTGCACCGCGGCTGATGAAGGCCATCAGCACCAGCGCACCGACACCGCCAACCATGGCGATGCCTTCCCACATGTGCAGGCGGTCACCGTGTTTAATGCCCTGTTGAACGCGGATACCCCAGCCCCACAGCACTTGCAGAATACCGAAGAGCAGCGCGAAGACCAGCGCGACATTACCGAACGTGGCGACATCCAGGCGGGGGAAGACGATGGGAATCAGGCCCGTGGCGTGCTCGCCCCCGAAGTGAACGCCGGTCCAGCCCCACAGGCGGTTGAGCAGGTCGTTGTTCATGTAGAACACGTGCATGTGCTCCAGCAGCGTGCCGAAGAACTCGCCGGTCAGGAACCCCCACAGGATAGTCCAGGCCGCCATGACGTTCGTCACGAAGCCCAGATCCTTCAGGGTCTGGGGGTTCAGGTAAGCCCCGAACAAGCTGAGGTTCCAGCCTTCGCCCCGGCGGCCCTTATTCAGGAGCCACATACCCAGCGCCAGGAACAGCAGCCCGTACCCGATGTCGGCCATGATGATCCCAAAGAAGAACGGGAAAAACCACGCGACCACCCAGGTAGGGTCGAAGGTGCCGTATTTGGGCAGGCTCATCAGGCCCATGACAGTGTTCTGGAATGGGCGGACGTAACTGCTGTTCTTCAGTTCCACCGGAACACCGTGATCGTGGTGTTCGTCGACCGGGTGAACTTCGTAACTGACGGCGTCACCGAAACGGCTCAGGGTGCTTTGCAGCGCGGGAATACGGTCAGCCGGCAGATAGCCCTGCATGGTCAGGCTGTACTTGCCACGGGCGCTCACGGCCCGGACGTCGTGCACCGCCACGCGATCTTTCAGCGCGTCACGGACAGCGTACAGCGCCGGGCCGTGCTGCTGCGCCAGTTTCTCGCGCGCGGTGTTCAACTCGGCCTGGCGGGCCGCGCCGTGAGCACGAATGTCCTCCATCGCGGCGGCGGCGTCGGTCAGCGGCATGCTCTCAAAGCGGCCCGGCAAGCGCAGCTCGCCCAGGCGCACGCGGCCCAGGGCGGCGCGGGCCAGGTCACGCTCGGATTTCAGCGCAGCAATCACGCCCACGCGGTTTTGCCCCACCGGTTCGGTGGCAATGGCGTACCGCTCGGGCAGGGCTTCGCGCAGCGCGGCGTCCAGTTCAGCGAGGTTGTCGCTGGGCTGAAGCAGGAAAGGAAGCAGCGCCAGGCGGCGGCTGCGGTCCAGGCCGCCCACCATGCGCGACAGGGCGCGCACGGCTTCACCGTAGGAACGCTCGACATCCAGGTCGGACTGCAGTTCCTGACGCTGACGGGCCAGCGCAGACACGGGGGAGGCCGCTCCCTCCACCACGCCGCTCCATTCGCTCTCGGCAGACAGCGGGGCGGGAGCGGGGCGGTAAGCGCCCAGTTCCGCGATGGTGCTCTCGACTCGGGCCAGCAGCCTCTCGTCGTCGCGGCGGTGCTGGGCGTCTTGCCCGGCCAGCGAACCGGTGTTCAGTGGGCCGCCCTGAATGGGCTTGAGGTGCAGCACGCCGGCGTCTTGCAAGGCCGTGATGACCGCCTCGCTGTCACGCTTGCGCGTGGCGATCACCACCTGCTGCATGGGGTTGATCACGGCAGCACCGCCCTGAGAATCTGCTCGGCGGCCTGCTGCACGCGGCCCGCCGCCCGGTTGTGGGTGTCGGCGGCCTGCACCTGTGCCTGCGCACGCGCTTCGTCGCGGATACGCTGGGTTTCGCCCGCAAGTGTCTGGTCATGCTGGGTTTGCAGTTGTTGCGCCTGCGCCTCGGCTTCACGCAAGATCCGGGCCGCTTCCTGCTCGGCGGCTTCGACCTCCCGTTTGGCTTCCTCGCGGGCCGCTTCAATCTGCGCGTCCAGTGCCGCTTCACGGCTGGCCAGTTCACTTAGGACTCGACTTGAAACGTCCAAATCACTCCTCCTTTCCCCTAACGTCCCCTCTTGCCATCCCGCTCAAAAACCCCATCCGGGGATGAGGTAGGAATGAGAAGAGGTTCAGTGGCCCGACACTTGTAATAGTTAAGTCAGACTCCCGCTTATCGTAACACAGCCGTAATAAATGGTTTTGGGGGCAAGGGTCCCTGTTAAGCTGCGTCCCTGAGCGAGGCACACTCCAGCTTCTCGATACGTGAAATGACCCATGACAGCCGGCCGGCCGCGTGCTGCAATGAGAAGTGCCCGAAAAGCCGCGCTGCCGGCCTCACAGCAGCCCCTTCCAAGCGGCTGTGCCTGCCTGCGTGACCGCACCCTGCATCCTGCAAAGGCAAGGCAGATGGGGTGTCCCTCATCACTGAACGGAGAAATCGACATGTCTGAAACCGACGCCATAGCCAACACTGACGCTCCCCGCACCCGCGCCCGCCTGGCCGCCGACCTGCGCGCCCTGGGCGTACAGGCGGGCGACGTGCTGATCGTTCACGCCAGCCTCAGCCGTCTGGGCTGGGTCGCCGGTGGCCCCGTCGCCGTCATTCAGGCCCTGCAGGACGCCGTGACGCCGGAGGGCACACTGGTGATGCCCACCTTTACGCTTTACCTGACCGATCCCGCCAGCTGGCGCAGGTTCGCCGTGCCCGAGGGGTGGTGGGCCACCATCCGCGCCGAAATGTCGGCTTTTGACCCGGCCCGCACGCCCACGCGCGGCATGGGGCAAATTGCCGAACTGTTCCGCACCTGGCCCGACGTGCACCGCAGTTCCCATCCTCACAGTTCCTTTGCCGCCTGGGGCAAACACGCCGACTTCATCACCGCCGACCACAGCCTGAACGACTCCCTCGGGGACGGTTCTCCGCTCGCCCGCGTCTACGACCTGAACGGCAAAGTCCTGCTGCTCGGCACTGAAGTCAACTCCAGCCTGCACCTGGCCGAAGTCCGCGCCGGGAAAAGGCCGCGCACGACTTTCAGCGGCCCCCTCCTGGTGCAGGGACAGCGCCAGTGGGTCACGCTCGACGAACCCGACTACAACGAGGAAACCTTTCCGCCCGTCAAAGCAGCCTTCGAGGAAAAAGGCGCCGTCAAAGTGGGCACGGTGGGGTCAGCCACCGCGAAACTGATGCGCCAGCGCGAAATAGTCGATTTTGCCGTGGCCTGGTGGCGGGCAGAGTAGAGAACCCCTCAGCAGTCACCCGGCTTATGGAGTTCTCGAACAGGAACCTCACCGGTTTGAGAATTTTACATTCGGAACGTTTTTTCTTCCCATGGGCTCGACCCTTCCCCGTACTTTCAGCACCGAGCAGGCGGAAACGAGGGGCTTTTAACTCCCTTGCAGCATCAAATCCAGGTTTTGCACGGCGGCGCCGCTGGCGCCTTTGCCGAGGTTGTCGAGCCGGGCGGCCAACACGGCCCGCTGCCCATCACTCGCGGCGTACACCAGCAATTCCAGTTGGTTCGTGCCGTTCAGCGTCTGCGGATCGAGGATGGCGGGGTTCTCGGCCATCTCGGTCACGGTCACGTACCGTTGCCCGCCGTAGTGTTCCTTCAGGGCCGCGTGCAATTGCTCGGCCGCCACGTTCAGTTCCTGCATATGCAGGGGAATGGTCACGGTCATGCCCTGCGCCCACGCGCCCACGTTCGGCATGAAAATCGGCGTGCGGGTCAGGCCGCCGTATTTCACAATTTCCGGCAGGTGCTTGTGATCCAGATTCAGCCCGTAAGACAGGAAGGAACCGCGCATGGGGTGCTCCTGATCCTGCTCGTGCGCGTCGACCAATGCCCGCCCGCCACCGCTGTACCCACTGAAGCCCTGAATGTGAATGGAGAAATCGGCGGGAATCAGGCCGCGCTGGGTCAGGGGCGCGAGCAGGGCGATGGCCGCCGTGCTGTAACACCCGGGATTCGCCACGTACCGCGCCGTGCGGATGTTCTCCGGTTGCCCGGCGTTCAGTTCAGGGAACCCGAAGACCCACTCCGGGTTCACGCGGTGCGCCGTACTGGCGTCGAGCAGGCGGGAAGTGGGATTGGTGGCGAGGTGTACCGCTTCCCGCGCCGCGTCGTCGTGCAGGCACAGGATCGAGATGTCTGCCGCGTTCAGCAGTTCCGCGCGCGCCGCACTGTCTTTGCGCCGCGCCGGGTCGATGCTCAGCAGCTCTATATCCGACCGGCCTGCCAGCCGCTGGCGGATTTGCAGGCCGGTCGTTCCCGCCTCACCATCAATGAAAATTCTGGGTTTCGTCACGCTCTCCACTCCTCACTCAACACAGCATAAATCGCGTCGTCTGTCCATTCGCCCCGCAGACAGTAGCTTTTCAGATGGGTGCCTTCATGGCGGAAACCGACGTGCCGCAGCAGTCCGGCAATGGCCTGGTTGCGCGGGTCGATGCTGGCGTGAACGCGGTGCAGGTTCAGCTCGTGGAAGGCGAAATGAAGCAGCGCGCGAATGGCTTCCGAGGCGTACCCGTGCCCCTGCGCGTGGCGCGACAGGGTGACGCCGAACTCGGCCTGCGGGCCACGTCGGTTGAGGGCCAGGTCACCGATCAGTTCGCCGTTTTTCAGGGCAATGGCACGCTGCACCCAGCCTTCCATGCCCAGCGGATTATCTGAGAGGAGCCCCTGGGCCATAACCGGCGTGTAGGGCAGCGTCCAACCCTGATAACGCGCCACCTCCGGGTCGTTGCGGTAGGTGACCAGGGCGGGCAAATCCTCTGGCGTGAGGGGACGGACGGTGAGGCGCAGGGTGGAGAGGGTGGTCACGAGAGATAACACCTCCTGATCAGTTCTGCCAGGTCACCCTTGGCCGGGTCTCCCGCAGCTATGTTGTGCAGCAGTTGGCGCGGCGACCGCCAGCACGCCCCACTGAAGTCGTCGCGTTTAAAGTCTGGCGCCTCGTCGGTGCGGATCTCGTACACGCGCATGAAGGCGCTGAGCGGCGTGTCAAACGGCGAAAAATACGCAATTTCCCACCAGGGCACGTCATCCACGTTCAGGTTCAATTCCTCGCGCGTCTCGCGTTTGAAGCACGCCAGGTAGTCTTCCCCACTCGCGACGTGACCGCCCACACTCATGTCCAGGCAGTCAGGGAACATGGCCTTGTGGGCGGTGCGCCGCGGAATCCACAGTTCCCCGCAAGAATTCACCAGAAAAGCGTTGATCACACGCACGGGCAGGCGCCTGGCCCAGGCTTCCTCGCGGGTCACGCGGCCCACCACTTCATCGTGCCCGTTCACCAGGTCGAGCCACTCGGTGCCCCCGGTCATGTTCACCTCCTGTTACCCACCGCCGGCCCCCAGCTTCACCAGCGGGGCTGCAACTCGCCCATCAGGTGATACATCAGGGCCTTCTGGGCGTGCAGGCGGTTCTCGGCCTCGTCGAAAACGCGGCTCTTGCGGTGCTCGGTGGCCTCGGGTACGGTTTCCTCGCCGTAGTGGGCGGGCAGGCAGTGCAGAAAAATGCCTTTTTTGGCGATGGTGTCCAGCATGCTGGGGGTGACCTGGTAGCCCTTGAAGGCGCGGCGGCGAATGTCGGCCTCGGCTTCCATGCCCATGCTGATCCACACGTCGGTGTACAGCACGTCCGCGCCCTCGACGGCGCTCAGGTCGTTGGTGATGGTGAGGTTCGCGCCGCGTTTCACGGCGTCCATGGCGACGGCGGCGTTCGGTTCGTAGCCCACCGGCGTCACGATGGTCACGTCCGTGCCGGTCAGGATGCCCATGTGGATGTGGCTGTTGGCGAGGTTGTTGCCGTCCCCGATGTACACGACGCGCAGGCCGTTCAGGTTGTGCCCGAATTCCTCCTCGATGGTCTGGTAGTCGGCCAGCAGCTGGGCGGGGTGCAGCATGTCCGAGAGGCCGTTGATGATGGGCACCGAGGCGTTCTCCGCGAGTTCCTGCAAGTTGCCCTGGAGGTATACACGGGCCATCACGCCGTCCACCCAGCGTTCCAGGTTGCGGGCCACGTCCGACACGCGCTCGCGGGTGCCCAGGCCCACTTCCTGATTCGTGAGGGTAATGGCGTGACCGCCGAGCTGGTACATCCCCACGTCGAAGGTCGTGCGGGTGCGCAGGGACGCTTTCTCGAAAATCAGGGCCAGCGTCAGGCCGGCCAGGGGTTTCACCTCGCGCCACTCGCCGCGCTTCATGCTGTGCGCCGTGTCCATCACCGCGCGCAATTCGGCGGCCGTCATGTCCAGGTTACTCAGAAAGTCGCGCCCCGCCATCACCGGACGCGGCAGGGTGTCCGGGGTGTGGCGCAGCGGGCCGGAGGTCGGCCGGGCCGCCTGGGCCGGGGCGGGGGTCGCGGGCGTCACCTTCGCCGTTTTCTTGCCGGAGCGGGCGCTTTTCGTCATGAGGCAAAGTATAAGATGCCCCAACAGGGCCGCGTGCCAGGGTATTTAGAAGGGCGGCCGTGAGGTGGCCAGCATTGAGAGGGGCAGCGACAAGCAGAGGCAGGCGCCTGCGCCAGGCCCCCAGCTGGGGGCCTGGGCTTCCTGACGGGTTTCTCAGGCCGGCTGGCCTACACTGGGTGGGTGAGCGCCGAGCATGCAAGTTACGTGGGCCGCGTCGTGGTGGCGACGGGGAACGCTGGAAAAGTCAAGGAGATTCAGGAGGCGCTGGCCCCGCTGGGCTGGCACCTGGAGGGCATCGGGGCCTTTCCCATGCCCGAGGAGACCGGCGCGACCTACGAGGAGAACGCCGCGCTGAAGGCCTGCACCATCGCCATGGCCACCGGCCTGCCGGCCCTGGCCGACGATTCCGGCCTGGAAGTCGAGGCGCTGGGCGGCGAGCCGGGCGTGTACTCGGCCCGTTTCGGCAACCGCGCCAGCGACCTGGAGCGCAACCTGTACCTGCTCGAACGCCTGCGCGACAAGAAGAACCGCCGCGCCAGGTTCGTGTCGGTGATTGTCCTGGCGTACCCGGATGGGGTGGTCGAGGAGTACCGGGGCGAGGTGCCCGGCGTCATTCTGGAAGGGCCGCGCGGCGGGGGCGGTTTCGGCTACGATCCTCTTTTCCTGCCGTACGGCGAGACGAACACTTTTGCGGAAATGAGCGTCGAGGACAAAAGAGCCATCAGCCACCGGGGGATTGCCCTGGAAGCCCTGAAAGCCGCGCACCAGCAGGGCAAGGCCCGCCAGTCTTACCCCGGCGCGGCCGGCAGCCGCCTGGACTGAGGCAGTAAATAGGCAACAGTCATGAGGCGGAAGAAACAGGCTTGAGCCGAAGGCTTGAGCCGCTCCACTTCCCTCCCACTTTCTCCTTACTCTTCTCCCTTCACGTCCCTTTTCAGGCGCATCAGGATGGCGCCCATGCCGCGCATACGCATGGGGGTAATCAGTTCACTCAGGCCCATGTCCATGTAGAACTGATCCGGGACGTTCAGGATGGTTTCAGGCGTTTCGCCGTTGAGGGCCTCATGCAGGATGCCGGCGTACCCACGCACGGTGGGGGCGTCCTCGGGAACTTTGAAGTGCATCTGCACGCCGCCCCCCGCGTCCTGTTCGGTCACCAGGAAAAAGGGGCTGGCACACTCGGGCACCGGCTTCAGGAATTCGGGGTGCTCGGCGTACTTCTCGGGCAGCGGCGGGAGTTTGCGGCTGTACTCCAGCAGGGCTTGCAGGCGCATGGTTTTGGGAACGCTCTTGAACATGCCGACGATGTTCTGGAGCTTCTCGGGCAGGGCGGGTGTGGCGCTGGTCATACCCCTACTGTACCCCCCCCAGGTGTAGGAACCGGGAGTGGTTGCCCAGTTGACTTAAAAGGTCAACAATAAGTCTCGCCTAGAATAGATGGGCAACGAATAGACGGGCAACAAGAGCCAGGCTCTAAAGGAGAAGCGAAATGGATTACGCCAAAGACGTCCTTGTCAGCACCGACTGGGTAGCCGAGCACCGCCAGGACCCCAACGTCCGCCTCATCGAAGTCGACGAGGACATTCTGCTGTACGACACCGGCCACATCCCCGGCGCCGTGAAACTGGACTGGCAAACCGACCTGTGGCACCCCGTGGAGCGCGACTTCATCGGCGCAGGCGAGGTGCAGGCGCTGCTGGGCCGACTGGGCATCCGCGAGGGCGACCAGATCGTGCTGTACGGTGACAAGAGCAACTGGTGGGCCAGCTACGCCTACTGGTTCCTGAGCTACAGCGGCGTGGGGAACCTCAAGATCATGAACGGCGGACGCCAGAAGTGGGCCGCCGAAGGCCGCGAACTCACCACCGACGCCCCCAGCGTCACGCCCAGCCAGTACCCGGCCCTGACCCGCGACGACAGCCTGCGCGCCTACCGCGATGAGGTCAGGGCGCACCTTGAGGGCGTGCAGGCTGGGAAAAATGCCCTGGTGGATGTCCGCAGCGCCGACGAGTTTTCCGGCAAGGTCACGCACATGCCCAACTATCCGCAAGAAGGCGTGCTGCGCGGCGGACACATTCCCGGCGCCCGCAATATCCCCTGGGCCAAAGCCACCAACGAAGACGGCACCTTCAAAAGCGCCGACGAACTCAAGGCCCTGTATGAAGGCGAGGGCGTGACGCCCGACAAGGACGTGATCGCCTACTGCCGCATCGCCGAGCGCAGCAGCCACAGCTGGTTCGTGCTGCGTGAACTCCTGGGCTACCCCAAAGTTCGCAATTACGACGGCAGCTGGACGGAGTGGGGCAACGCCGTCGGCATGCCCATCGAGAAGACGTACACCGAAGAGTAAAAACGGCGCGCCGTAAGGGCCAGGACAATGCTTTCCCCGCTCCCCGGAGCGGGTTTTTGCTTTCCGACCCCTGGAAGATAGGTGCCTCATACGGATTCCGATTGAATCTGGTAGTTTCAGATTCAATCCGAGCGGATGCGAGTAGGAAAAAATACGGATTCCGCGATATGGATGCACAGGCGGCGCTTTCCCGACTGTGCAGGAATTAAGCGGAATCCGTATCAGCCCGCTTCCTGCGGGAGACGCCCAAGGAGAGGGCGGCGTTAGGGGGCGGGGTGTGGAACGTCCGGCACGGCTGTGGCAAGCGAACCACGCGCCAGAGGCCCTAGAGTAGGCGTATGACTTTAATCGAGACGGTGCGCAGCTTTGCGCCTTACCTGGAGTCGTGGGTGGAGTACCAGCGGGACATGGGGCGTATTCCGGGCGTGCAGGTGGCCATTCGCGTGGGCGATGAACTGGCGGCGTCCTTTGCGCTGGGCCACGCCAACGAACCCAAGGGCGAGAAGCTGACGACGCGGCACCTGTTCCGCATCGCGTCCCACAGCAAGACGTTCACGGCCACCGCCATCATGCAGCTGGTGGAGGCGGGCAAACTGCGCCTGGACGACACGGCGGGGCAGTACATCCCCGAGTTGCAGGGATCCGCGGCGCAAGACTACACGGTGCGCGAGTTGCTGGGTCACCAGTCGGGCATCAACCGCGACGGGGCCGACAGCGAGTACTGGCAGCAGCGCTTCGACTTCCCGGACCGGGCAAAGGTCATCGAGCTGTGCCGTGCCGACGCCGTGTTCGAGCGCAACCACCACTTCAAGTACACCAACATGGGGTACTCGCTGCTGGGCCTGATCATCGAGGCGGCCAGCGGGCAAAGCTATGAGGACTACATCGCCGAGCACATCACCGGGCCGCTGGGCGTGAAGAACCTGGGGCCGGAACTGCCCGCCGAGCGCGAGGGCGAACTGGCGACCGGCCACAGCGCCCTGATGCACGGCCACGACATGCGGCGCACGCTGCCCAGCAGTAATACGCACGCCATGGCCGCCGCCACCGGGTTTTTCGGCACGGCGGAAGACCTGACCGCTTACTGGGCCCGGCACGCGCTGGGGCAGACCACCCTTATTTCCGACGCCTCCAAACGCCTGATGCAGCGCAAGGAATCCGAGGTCACGCGCCCCACCCGCCGCTGGTACGGACTGGGCCTGATTATCGATGACCTTGGCGGGCGGCCCCTGGTGGGCCACTCGGGCGGGTTCCCCGGCCACATCACGCAGTCGTGGCTCGACCCGAAAACAGGCCTCAGCGTGTCCGTCCTGACCAACACCCTGGGCGGCCCGGCGACCGAGTGGGCGACCAACATCGTCAAACTCATCGATTTCGCGCAGAAGAAACCCGAGAAGCAACGGGCAGATGCGCCGGGCATCGACCCCAACACGTTTACCGGGCGGTTCGCCACGTCGTGGGGCGTATACGACATCGTGAACCTGAACGGGCGGCTGGTCGCGCTGTTCCCGCAGGGCGACCCGGCCATGACCGCCACCGAACTGACCATCGTGGACGCCGACACCCTGGCCCCCGAACCCGAAGCGGGTTTTGGCTCGGTGGGCGAGCCGTACACCTTCGGGCGCGACGAGAAAGGCCAGATCGAGTGGGTGCGCAGCGGCGGCTCCCGCGCCTGGCCGGTCGAGAAATACCGCGAAATGTTGGCCGCGCAGCAGTAACGCAGCGCAGCAGGAACACAGGCGCCACAGCTAGGGCCTGCCGGGGAGACACCAGCAGGCCCTTCTGTCATTGGTTTTGTTGCAGAAGAAGCACATCTTTCCGGCCGTTCTCAGAGACCGCGGGCTCGTTGTCCAGCTTTTCCCCGTTCCCGGCTCAGGCGGGGTGCGCGCGGGCCGGGGTGGGCGGTTCGCTGGCGTACCCGCTGGCCTGCAGGTTGTACAGCGCGGCGTACTTGCCATTCCGGGCCAGCAATTCCGCGTGACTGCCGGACTCGGTGACCACGCCGCCGTCCAGCACGATGATGTAATCGGCCAGACGCACAGTGCTGAAGCGGTGCGAGATCAGGAAGGTAATGCGTTCCCGCGCCTGTTCACGCAGGGCCTCCATCGTCTCGAATTCGGCGCGGGCATCCAACGCCGCCGTGGGTTCGTCGAACACCAGCACCGAGGCGTCCCGGAAGTACAACCTCGCCAGGGCCAGGCGTTGCCACTGCCCGCCCGAGAGTTGCCGGCCGCCCTGAAAAAGCCGTCCCAGGCGGGTGTCCAGTCCTTCCGGCAGGGTGTCCACGTACCCGGCCCCGGCGCGCTCGATGGCGGTTTCCACGCCGGTCACGTCTTCAAGGCGTTCCACTTCGGCAATCGCCACGTTGTCCTGCACGGTCATCTGGTACTGCCCGAAATCCTGAAAGATGATGCTCATTTCCCGCTGCACGCTGCGCGGCGAGAAGCGCGTGGCATCCAGGCCGTTCAGGAGAATGCGGCCCGAGGTCGGCTCGAACAGGCGCGTCAGCAGCTTCACGATGGTGGTTTTGCCCGCGCCGTTCTCCCCCACCAGCGCCAGCGCCTGCCCGCGCGTCACCGTGAAATTCACGCCGTTCAGGACATCCCGGTCGGTCAGGGGGTAACGGAAGCCCACATCCTGAAACTCGATGGTTTCAATGGAACCCGTCCACGTTTCGCCGGCGTCCAGGTCACGGTCCGGCAACTCCAGAAAGCCGAAGAGGTTGCGCATGTACAGCAGGTTCTGGTAAATGCCGCTCAGGCCGTTCAGGAACCCCGACACCGTGCCCTGCACCTGCGCGATGCCCAGGATGAACACGCTGAAATCCCCCACGCTGATCTGGCCCGCCGCCGCCCGGCGCAGAATCAGGGCGCTGGCCAGGCCGATCAGCAGGGCCGACAGCAGCGACGCGCCGAAGCCCCAGACCGCGCGGCGGCGCACGATATCCTCCAGTTGCTTGCGGAAACCCAGGTAATACTCGCGCCAACGCGAGAGCAGGTACGGCTCGAAACCGAACAGGCGCACTTCCTTGACCAGCGTGTCTGAGGTCAGCAGGCTGCCCAGGTAGTTCTGCACGCGGGCGTCGTGCGTCTGCCAGCGCAGCATGCGGTAGTTTTCGACGCCGAACCGGTTGCTGACCCACACGCCCGGCAGGCTGGCCAGCAGCACCAGCGGCAGCACCCAGAAGCCCAGCCGCGCGATCAGGGCGCCCACCGACACCAGCGTCACCACCGCGCCGATGAGGCCGATAAGTTGCAGCGCCACGCCCAGCGGGCGCGTGCCCACCTCGCGGTAAGCCTGCTGCAACTTGTCGTAGGTGTCGGCGTTCTCGAAAGACTCGACGCTCATGCCCGCCGCCTTGTCCAGAATGCGGCGGCTCACGCCGTGCTGCAGGCTGTCGCCCAGCAGTTGCTGCGACGTGCTCTGAAAGGTGGACAGCAGGCTCCCCAGCACCGTCAGGCCCACCTGAAAGGCCAGCAGCGTCAGGAGGGCCTGGTACGTCACGTTGCCCGGTGTGCCTGCATTCTGTGCAGCGCGCGCCACCTCGTCCAGCAGCAGTTTTCCCACGTACAGGTTCGCGGCCGGCAGGGCGCTGGACAGCAGGCTGGTGGCCGCGTAGGTCAGGGTGTGGCGCGGGCTGGCCTGCCACACGATTTTCAAGGTTTCCAGCAAGTCCGCCGGACGCATCTTGATGTCGGGGTCGGCCTTGCGCTGGGGCGGAGCGCGGAACTGCTCGGGCCTCAAGCGCCGCGCCCCCTGAACAGGAACCTGAGTGGAAAAAGAAGGAGGAAAAGCATTTTCCCATTCTGACGCCGGCGCCGCGCCCTCGCGCCCGCCGGACGATTAGGCGTTACCTTACCAAACGGCCAGGCGGCAGCACTGTGCGCCGCCACAGGCGCCATTTCAGGCGGCGCAGCACGGCGCGGCTGATCCACTCTGCCTGAAGCAGCGCCTGCAACTCGGGCCGCAGCTCCGGCGCACGCTTCTGTGCCACGAGCAGCATGGCCCGCACGGCCTGCCGACGTGCCTGGAACACGTCCCCTCTCTCGACTATGCCCGACATGACTGGACTACGCGCTCAGGCGGCGCCGGGTTGCACCTTCCCACTGTGCCCGGAGCCCGCCGCGCACGGCTTGAGGCGTCCGGACGGCCTTTAGACTGGGCGAACTGCCGGGCCGATCCCGGTGGCATCTTGTTCCGTTTTCGCTTATACTTCCAGAGGTCTTTATGCTTAGAGCAGAAATCGTCAGTGTAGGTACGGAACTGTTGTTCGGTGAAATCACCGACACCAACGCCGCATTCCTCGCTGCTGAACTGGTGGCCCGCGGCGTCACCCTGAACCGCAAAACCGTGATCGGTGACCACCTGCCCACGCTGACGCAGGTGCTGCAAGACGCCCTGGAGCGCGCCGACCTGATCCTGCTGGGCGGCGGCCTGGGCCCCACCGACGATGACCTGACCCGCGAAGCCGTGGCCGCCGCGCTGGGTGAAACGCCCAGTGAAGACGCTGAGCTGCTGGCGTGGTTGGAGGGGCTGTACGCCGCCCGTGGGCGCGACATGCCGCGCAGCAACCGCAAGCAGACGTGGCTGATTCCCAGCGCCCAGGCCCTTGCGAACCCGGTGGGCACCGCGCCCGGCTGGTACGTGCAGCCGCGTGGCCCGCGCTACGCCGGCAAGGTCATCGTGGCCCTGCCCGGCCCGCCGCGCGAAATGAAGAAGATGTGGGCCGAGCAGGTGCTGCCGCGCCTGCCGCTGCCCGACCACGCCATCCTGCACACCACCATTCATACCCAGGGCATCGGCGAAAGCAATCTCGTGGAGGTGCTGGGCGACCTGACCAGGGGCCAGAACCCGTCCCTCGGCACCTACGCCCGCAAAACCGGCGTGGACGTGCGCGTGTCGGCCAGCGCGCCCACCCACGACGAAGCGCAGGCCCTGCTCCACCCCGCCCTGAGCCAGGTGCGCGAACGGCTTCAGCGCTGGACGTGGGGCGAGGACGGCGACACGCTGGCCGGGGCCTTGCAGCCCACCCTGGGCGACCGAACCCTGGGCGTCATTGAGGCGGGCAGTGCCGGGCACCTCTGCACCCTGCTGGCCGGACAGGCGAACCAGTCCATACTGCACGACGCCGCCATCACCGAGAACCACGCCCGCCTGATCACGCTGGGCCTGACGCCCGTGACCCTGCGCGACCGGGGCCTGGTGAGCGAACAGGCCGCGCTGGAACTGGCCGCCGGGGCACGCGAGCACCTGGACGCCGACATCGGCCTGAGCGTCGTCGTGAGCACCACGGGCGACAACGCCGGAACCGCGCACGCCGCCATCGTCACCCCCGACACGCACCGCGCCACCACCATCAACTGGCCCGGCCACCCCGACCAGATCAGGGAACGCGCCGCCGTGGCCGCCCTGGCGCTGGCCTACCGCACCCTCAGACCCGGGGGGTGGCAAGGATGACCGGCGGAGTGAAGATCAAGAGAAAAGCAGAGGGCGGCCGGCAGAAAGCGGCCAGCCAGCCAGCCGAGCAGCCCAGAGGGCAGGCGGCCGAGAAACAGGCCAGCGAGAAAACGGAGCGCCGCACCCCACGTCCGGCTGACCGGAAGGAAAGCGCCAATAAACCAGCCAGTAAACAGGTCAGCAAACCCGTGAAGAAAAAACCCGCCGGCAGTCAGCGCGACGAGGTGATGGCCTTCATCGACCGGAGCGTGAAGACAAAACCGAAAGGGGAGAACGCCCGCCCGCCCCACGCGGACGAGGAGCACACGCCCTCCACCTACCGCCTGTTCTTCGCGCTGCGCGTTCCCACCGAAATCGCCAACAGGCTGGCGGAGATGCAGCGGAAACTGAAAGGCAACTGGCGGGCCGTGAACCCCGGGCAGATGCACATCACCCTGACGTACCTGCCCGCCGTGCCGCCCGAGAAGATAGAAGACCTCAAGCGCCTCGGCACGCGCCTCATGCAAGACCTGCCGCCCATGAGGGTGAAACTGCGCGGCACCGGGTACTTCCCCAACGAAGGCAGCCCGCGCGTGTGGTTCGTGAAGGTTGAGGCCGAGGGCCTGGCCGAACTGGCCGAGCAACTCCGCGCCGGCGTGCAGGAACTCGGCGTACAGACCGAAGACCTGCCCTTCAAGGCCCACGTCACCCTGGCCCGCAAGAAAGGCCCCGCCCCCCGCATTCCGCCCCTGGTACTGGATCACCTGGAATGGACGGCCACGGGCGGAACTCTGTACCGCAGCATCCTGCGCAAAACAGGCCCCATCTACGAACCGCAAAGCACCTTCCGTTTCCGGGGCGAACCCCCTCTGTCGCCTGCGGCGACATCTCCCCCCATGAAGGGGGAGAGGAACAAAAACAAAGAAGACGAAACCCAGCCTGAAATGCAGGACACCAAGGAGCAAAGCACATGAGCAAAGACAACCCCAAAGACGTGACCGCCCCCACCGACGCCAAGGAACGCCTCAAGGCCATCGACACGGCCATGAGCCAGATCGAAAAGCAGTTCGGCAAGGGCAGCATCATGCGCCTCGGCGCCGAAAGCAAACTGGACGTGCAGGTCGTCTCCACCGGCAGCCTTTCGCTTGACCTGGCGCTGGGCGTGGGCGGCATTCCCCGTGGCCGCATCACCGAAATCTACGGCCCGGAATCCGGCGGCAAGACCACCCTGGCCCTCGCCATCGTCGCCCAGGCCCAGAAAGCTGGCGGCACCTGCGCCTTCATCGACGCCGAACACGCCCTCGACCCCGTGTACGCCCGCGCCCTGGGCGTGAACACCGACGAACTCCTCGTCTCGCAGCCCGACAACGGCGAGCAGGCCCTGGAAATCATGGAACTGCTGGTGCGCAGCGGCGCCATCGATGTCGTGGTCGTCGACTCCGTGGCCGCCCTCACCCCCCGCGCCGAAATCGAAGGCGACATGGGCGACAGCCTCCCCGGCCTGCAAGCCCGCCTGATGAGCCAGGCGCTGCGCAAGCTGACGGCCATTCTGAGCAAGACGGGCACCGCCGCTATTTTCATCAACCAGGTGCGCGAGAAGATCGGCGTGATGTACGGCAACCCCGAAACCACCACCGGGGGCCGCGCCCTCAAGTTCTACGCCAGCGTCAGGTTGGACGTGCGCAAGATCGGGCAACCCGTCAAGTCGGGCAACGACGCCATTGCCAACACCGTGAAGGTCAAGACCGTGAAGAACAAGGTCGCCGCCCCCTTCAAGGAAGTCGAGTTGACCCTCGTATACGGCAAGGGCTTCGACCAGCTCAGCGATCTGGTGGGCCTCGCCAGTGACATGGACATCATCAAGAAAGCCGGCAGCTTCTACAGTTACGGCGACGAACGCATCGGCCAGGGCAAAGAAAAAGCCATTGGTTACATTGCCGAGCGCCCCGAAATGGAAGAAGAAATCCGCCAGAAAGTCATGGTGGCAATCCGTGGAGGCAACGCCCCCGAACTGGAAACCAAGCCGATGGAAGCTGCCGAGTAAGCGAAGGGAAAGAAAAGCGCCCCACCGCCTGGGAAACCGGGGGTGGGGCGCTTCATGTGGGATGCAGGTGACGAGAACTTTCCTCAGCTTCTTGATGGCTTGACCCCTCGACTTCCTTGCTCCTGATCCTGATCAGGAGTGCTTTATCCTCTTTCCCTCGCCTAGGCCTACACTGCATCCATGTCCACAACTGATTTCCTGCGTGACCTGATTCGTATTCATTCGCTGTCCGGGAAGGAGGGGCCGCTGGCGCAGCGGGTGCTTCAGGAGTGGCGTTCGCTGGGGTTCAGTGAGGCGTTCACGGACGGCGCGGGGAATGCGCTGGGCGTGGTGCGCGGGCAGGAGCCGGGGCCGGGGTGGCTGCTGGTCACCCACCTGGATCACGTGCATGAGGGGGACGCCAGCCTGTGGGAGTTTCCGCCGTTTGAGGCAGTGCTGGACGGCGACACGGTGCATGGGCGCGGCGCGGTGGACATCAAGGGGCCGCTGGCGGCGCAGACGTACGCGCTGGGGCGCTTGCTGGCGCGTGGCGTGCGGCCCCGCCGGGACGTGTGGGTGGCAGCGTTTACCGACGAGGAAATTGGCGGCACAGGCGCGGACTTCTTCGTGAAGAACGCCCCGGCAGAGTTCGGCGGAGTGATCGTGGGCGAACCGTCGAGCAGTGGGCTGATGCTGGGGCACCGGGGCGTGGCCAGCGTGCGCGTGAAATTCCGGGGCCGGGCGCACCACGCCAGCCTGGCCCTGCAGGACGAGAACCCGGTGTTCGCGGCGGCCGAGTTTATCCGGCGCGTACGGGCACACGAGTTCCCCGAGCACCCCATCACGGGCCGCACCACCCTGACGGTCACGCAGATGTTCACGGATTCCGGCAGCGAGAACCTCACGCCGAACACCGTAGAGGTCGTCCTGAGCTGGCGCTTCAACGAGGAGGACGACGTGAACCGCCGCACGCTGGCCGGGTTGCTGGAAGGCCTGCCCGCCGAGGCCGAGCTGACGCCGCTGTGGAGCCGCTCGAACACGCCGGGCTTTCAGACGCCGCCGACCGATCCGCTGGCGGGGCTGGTGGAGCGCTACGCGGGCCGCCTGAAAGCGGGCTCGGGCGTGTGGAAATTCGCCACCGACGGGCGCTACACGGCGGCGGCGGGCTGGCCCACGGTGGGCTGGGGGCCGGGTGACGAAGGGCTGGCCCACACCACCCGCGAGCGCGTGAGCGTGCGCGAACTGGAAGCGTACGCGGACACGCTGGCCGAACTGCTGGAACGCGAAGTGCCGCCGGAATGCTGAAGGTGGTGCCGGGGCCCACCGATTCCAGTGACCCTGCTGTGGCCTGGACTGGGTGCAGTGTTCCCGGCCATCCGTCAAATTGGGAAGAATTTTACATTTGCACTGTTACGCTTGGGCTGATGCAAAAGAAAACAATCCTTTCCCTGCTGTTGCTGTCGTCCCTGTCTGGGGTGGCGCTGGCGCAGACGGCGCAGCAGAAAGCAACCATCAGTCAGGTTATTCGCGTTTACAATTCAGGCTTCGACGCCATGGACGCGGGTGACTTCGTGAAGGCGGCAGCGGTCTTTACGCAATGCGGCCAGATGGTCGATGCCAATTCCGGCATGCGCAACCTGAAAACAGACGACTCGGGTGAAACGTTCGGGGAAATGGGCGCATTGTGTTACAGCCTGGTCAGGGCCGGCAGCCTGGAGTTGCTCGCCCAGAACCCCAGCGCCTCGCAGAAAGTCCGGGATTACATGACGCAACTCAAGACCCTGAAAGGCGAGGAGTGCTACCAGATCGCCAGTTACCTGGGGGCGCAGTACCCCGCGCTGAAGTACGCCATGATCAATGGCAAGACCGTGGGGGCCATTACCGCCAGATGCCAGGGAGAAGTGCTGGCCGGGCAACCCATCACGAACGCCGAGCGCCAGGAAGCGCAGCAGTTCGCGCCGCTGGTGCCGCAGCTGGCCAAGTTACGCACCGATTTCAAGGCCGCTCAGGGTCGCCCGGAAAAAACAGACCGGGACGTCCTGTTGAAGTACCAGGGCCTCCTGAGTGCCAGCAACCGGGCGCAGGAAATGGCCGCGATGGTCGCCGCGACAGACGCGTCCACCCGGCGTGCTTCGCTGGGCAGCACGACTCTGGGCGCCCTGGTGGACGACATTTCCAGGGTGAGTCTGGAAACGGGCAAGGCTTTCAATACCTTTAAACCGAAGGCCAAGGGGGCTTTCGACCGTCAGGAGGCGGCCGCCAAAACGGAACTGTCCAGAATCCTGAAGGGCGACAAGCTGAGCATCTACAGGCGTCAGGGCCTTCCCAGCAGCAACAGTGGGAACCCCACCTTTGCGTCGAACGGCATCTACAGTGCCGACGGGAAGGCGCTGGCGAAGGAAATCGCGGCGTCCACCCTGTGGTTCTACAATGACAAGGGAAACGGTTGCACCTACAAGTACTGGTTCAATGGCCACACCGTGTCCAAGGTCGAGAAACCATACGGCTGCTGATTGAAGACCAGGGAATAAAGAAGCGGGGCGAAGGTGTGCATACCTTCGCCCCGTTCCTACTGCGCTGCTTTAGACCAGCAGAATGACGGGTTTTTCCAGGGTGTCCGCGACTTTCGCCAGGAACTGGGCGGCCTTGCCGGTGTCCACGTCGCCTTGCAGGCTCAGGCTGGCCTGACCGTCCTGCACGCGGCCCACGCTGAGGGTCAGGGTGTGCGGGTAGTGCAGGTCGTCCAGACCCATGCTGCCGGCGTCCACGACCAGCAGGTCGGGCGTGCCGTCGTGGTGGCTGTCCATGGCACTCAGGGCGTCACGAATGCCGCTGCTCTGGCCTGCGCCGACCTCGAGGGCCTGGTTGGCGTCGATGTTCTGCATGGCGACACTCTGAAGGCCCAGCAGGTGCAGGTGGCGCTGTGCGGCGCGGGCCACCATCAGGGCCAGCGGCACGTCGCGCTCCAGGGCTTCGCCGAGCTGGGCTTGCAGCCCTTGCAGCGTGCCCAGGTCGGCACTGCGGCGCAGGTACGTGCCGAACCATACGGCGTCACGCGGCACTTCGCTGGTGGGGCCGCTGTACACAGGCGCGGTGGACACAGGCGCGGTAGACACTGGAGCCGTGGGAACCGGGGCGCTGGCCGCAGCGGGAGCCACCGGCGCAACGGCTTCCGTGACGGGTTCGGGCATGCGGGCGGGCTCGGCAGGCCTCTGGGGTTCCGCCACCTGGGGTTCCGGGGCCGGGGCGGCCACGGCAGGCGTCTGGGTAGTAAATGCCTGGGCAGCAGCCGGCTCAGCAATGGGCGCCTCGAAAGCAGCCGCTTCAACCCGGGGCGCTTCGGGCGCCCTGGCAGGCACGGGTTCCACCACGTCGGTGGGCACGTCTGCCACCTGAGGTTCCAGGGCGGCCTGGGCAGGTTCGGGCGCGGCGACCGGGGCAGGGGGCGCGACTTCCATGCTGGGCACGCTGGGCGCAGTGGGGGTGGCGGCCGCGGCCACCGGCTTGGTCGTGGGAGCGGGTTCTTCCTTATGGTACAGGCGCGACAGCAGGCTGCCCAGGCCACCGACCGTTGCGGCGGGCGCGGCGGGGGCCGAGATCATGCTGCCCGAGGTCTCCCCCAGTGGGGCGGCGTTCTGAGCGGTGTTCTGAACGGCCGCCGGTGCGGGGGCGGGAACCAGTTCCTGGTCGTCCAGTTCGAAGTCACTGGTTTCCAGGGCCGGGGTCGCGGTGCCGGGAATCTGCGGGCCGGCCGGGCGGCCCTGCGACACGAATTCGGCAATGTCGCTTTCCACGCCGGCCTTGCTGAGGGCCGCCGCGTCGAACATGCCCGCGCCGGGCACGTCGTTGCCGTCCCAATCGGGCGGGGGGGCATCCACGGGGGTGGACGGTGGCTCGGCCTCCCCGCTCATGACACGGGTCAGGTAATCCAGGATGTCCTGCTCGACGATCTGACCGCCGGGGCCGGTGCCGTGCAGGGTTTCCCATTCGATGCCGTTCGCTTCCGCAAGAATCTTCGCCAGGGGCGCAATGCGTTCCATTTACTTCTCCCTTCGTGCGCTGGTGAGGAGCGCAGCGTTGTCCGCCTGGGCGGTCAGCCTGATTGGGTGTTCGAACTTCACGCTAACAAATGTGCCTGCTCGCTTCTGACAGCCTTCTTTCACGGTGGGCACGCTGGGTGAGTGATAAGGATTGCGGTTGAACAGTTCTTCCATACCTGGACAACGCGACTGGAAGGAGCAGGAACAACAAGCGTCCCGGACGTGAAGTGAGCCCTCCGGCGTTCTTCCGGCGGGAGCAAGGAACAAACGGGAGACTTATGAAATGCCCAGAGCAGTCTTGCGGTGCTCTGCTGACATTTGTAACTTGCTTCACGGTTCGTAGTGTACCGGGTCTGGGGTGCGCCGCGCCTGCGGGCGTCGGGAAAACTGGACACGCCACGCCGACGGCGCGGTTGCCGGGCGCGCCCTTGCGGCTGAGACGCTATGATGGGTGACGTGCGGCTGCTGCTGCTTTCCGACATTCACGCCAACAACGTCGCGTTGCAGGCCGTCTTGCTGGACGCTGAGAAACGCAAGTACGACCAGGTCTTGCACCTCGGGGACGCCGTGGGGTACGGCCCGCACCCGCGTGAAGTGCTGGAAACCCTGCGCGAGTACGACGCGGTGTGCATCATGGGCAACCACGACCAGATGATGCTGGAATTGGACAGCGGCGAGCGCGCGTACAAGGAAAGTGTGGTGTCGGCCGCCCTGAAGTACCAGCTCGGGCGCCTGACCGAACGCGACCTGAAATGGATGCGCACCTGGCGCGACGGCATCGATGACCCGGATGTCGGGGCACGTTACCGCCACGGCACCCCCACCAGCCTCGACGATTACATGGACTCGGTGACCGCCGCCCGCGAGGCCTTTCAGCAGTGGCAAGGCCGCATCTGCTTTGTCGGGCACACCCACCAGCCCGCCGTGTACGCCACCCTGAACGCCCCGGTGGGCGAGTGGATCAAGGAACAGAAACTCAGCGACGGCGGCACGTACATGATCCCGCCCGCTGCCCGCGTGATCCTGAACCCCGGCAGCGTCGGCCAGCCGCGCGACGGCAACCCCGCCGCCAGTTACTCCATCTTCGACACGGGCCGCCACAGTTTTGAGATTTTTCGGGTGCCCTACGACATAGGCCGCACCCAGGACGCGATCATGGAGGCTGGATTGCCACAGGTGCTGGCGGCCCGCCTGGCGATCGGAAAATGAAAGAGGGTTGTCGGGTGTGGTTCGTGAGGGGCAGGGAACGGCTTTTCCCCACCTCCGCCTTATGACCCTGCACGGCCCGCTGCTGGAGCAGGCGGGGCAGTTTGGCGGGAATGCGCTGCTGCTGACTGGCCCGGCGCGGGTGGGAAAACTGGCGGCGGCGTGGGGCATGGCGGCGGCGCAGAACTGCACTGGAGTGCGGGGCATGTACGGCGAGGCGTGCGGCGCGTGCCCGTCATGCCAGGCGCTGGCGGCGGGCGCGCACCCGGACATTCTGCTGGTGGAACCGCGCGCCACCACCACCACCGGGAAGGCCGCGCGGCGCAAGCTCATTCCCATCGGGGCCATTCTGGAAGGCCGCGACAAGAACCGGGATTATGACGTGCACGTGTACGAGTTCCTGGAAGTCCGGCCCACCTTTCAGCGCCGGGTGGTGATCGTGAACGGCGCGGAATTTCTGGGCCAGGAAGCCGCCAACGCCCTGCTGAAACTGGTGGAGGAACCCCCACACCGCGCCCTGTTCGTGTTGGTCGCCGAGGATCTCCGCGCGGTGCTGCCCACCATCGTCAGCCGCTCGGCCCGCCTGAACGTTGCGCCGGTGCCCGATCAGGAGGTGGCCCGCGCCCTGGTGCGCTCGGGGCTGGACGCTGACCAGGAACTGATCGCCTTCGCGGCGGGCCGCGCCGGGGTGCTGGACGCCGCCGAGACCGTGAAGGCCGCCCTGGGCGACGCGAAGCTGCTGGACGACGCGCTGGACACGGGCCTCCTGACCACCCTGGAAACCGCCGAGGGCCTGGAGAAACGCTGGGACGCCGCCTGGCACCCCGAGGCGCTGCGTTTCGTGTGGCGGGAGCGCCCTGCCCACCAGCGCGCCAGGGCCGACACCGCCCTCAGTGCCCTTCAGGAGGCGCTGGAAGCCTACGCCAGCCCCAGCCTCAGCTTTCAGGTGTTCGCGCTGGCGCTGCGCGACGCCTTCGGGCTGACATGATCCCAGGGAAAAAGAGGGACAAAAAAGATAGGCTGTATCTAAGAAAGAGGGGGCGGTGGCTGGCAGGAAAATCGGAACACCACGCTTCATCAGCTTCGCTTCACGATCCGGTCTAAACTCTTGCATGGCCCCCGAACCACAGTGGACATCCCCGGATCCGCCAGAACCCCACCCGCTGGACGCCGTGCGTGAACAGGCCGCCCGCACCACCCCGGCGCACGTCAGGGCGCAGTTGAACGACCTGAGCGCGCAGCAGACTGCGCTGGCCGCCGGCGGCCCCTGGTCTGCCGCGGCCGAAGCGACGTTCCGGCAGGTGATCGGCATGGAGCGCAAGGCGGGGCTGGAGATGCGCGTGGCGCTGGGCGAAAAGGGGCAGCAGTACCTGAGATCCACCAGGAACCTGGGCGACATGCCCCTGCCGGAGCTTCAGACCGAGTACGCCCAGACCCGGCAGGTGACACTGGCGCTGCTCGACGAACTGCTGGCCACACCTGGCGTGCGGGCCTGGACGCTGGGGGAAGAAGTGCTCCCGGAGATCTATATCGTGGCGCTGCACCAGCGGCTCAAGCGGCTGGGTGAGGCCCTGGCGCAGGAACAACTGAAGGGCTGAGTCCGCTCTGCCCTGTCGTCGCTGGGCAGTGGCGACAGCTCAGCGGCGGTTGGCCAGCCACAGCAGCAGTGCCCCCGCCAGCACGGCGATGGTGTCGGGGGCGTAGGCGGCCAGCGCGGGGGGCAGGGCGCCCTGCTCGCCCATAATTCGGAACACGCTCCAGGTGGCGTAGTACGCGAAAGCCAGCAGGATGGCCCAGGTGAAGCCCAGGTTGATGCTGCTGCGGAAGGTGTACACCGCGAGGCTCACCGCGAAGAAGGTCAGCGCGATGGCCGCCAGCGGTTCGGAGAACTTACGGTGCAGCGCGGTGAATTCGGCGGGCGCGGCGACCTTCTGGAGGCGGTAGGCGTTCGTGCGCTCGAGCAGGGTTTTCAGCGGCAGGTCGATGGGTTTCAGGCTACCGCTGGCGCTGGCGTTCTGATCGAAGTTGGCCTGCACGTCCTGCACGGGCAGGGTGCCGCTCCGGAAGGTCAGCACCGTGATGGGCCGCGCCGACTGGTAGGTGATGCGCTCGCCGTCCTGAAGGGTCAGCACGTTGCCGCTGAGTTTCCCGCTGCGGGCGGTAATCACCTCGCGCGGCGGCTGGCCCACCTGCATGGTCACGATACGCAGGTCGCGCATGGTGCCGTCTGCGGCCAGCTCCCCCACGCTGATGGCGCGGCCCAGCGAATCGGTCAAGACCAGGTTACGGCCCTGCGCGTCGCGGGTGCCGAGGCCAATGACGCGCGGGTTATCGAAGATGATCTGGCGCTGCACGGTCTGCTCGGCCACCCTGGTGCGCGGCGTGACGCCTTCCCCGATGGCGAACGACAGGGCCGCCACGCCCAGCGCCAGCGTCAGCACCGGCCACATCAGCCTCATGATGGGAATGCCGCCCGCCTGCGCGCCCTTGATCTCCGAATCGGAGGCCAGGCGCGACAGCCCCAGCAGCGTGGCGAACATCAGCCCCAGCGGCAGCGCCTGCGAAATGGCCCAGGGGATATTCAGCGCCAGCAGTTTGCCAACCAGCAGCGGGTTCGCGCCCTTCGCCAGCAGCGGGGCCAGCACCTCCTGCAAGGCCACCAGCAGGAACAGCAGAATCACCACCGCCAGCGCCCCCAGGAAGGCCGGGATGATCTCGTCCAGCACGTACCGCTCGAAGCGCCTCATGGGCGTTTCCTCTGCGTGTGAGGCGCTTCTCTTTTGCTGCTTATTCCGTTTCGTGGAGAGTGCTGCTGCCCGGCGCTCTCACCGCAGTTGGTCTGAACTCCCGCGAGCCTTAGACCGCTCATTTCAGCCTCCAGGCCAGCACGCCGCCAATCAAGAGGAACAGCAGGCTGGGCGTCCAGGCGGCCAGGGCAGGCTGCACCGCGCCGACACGGGCGAGTTGCGGCATCAGGTAAAACCACAACACGTAGAACAGCGCCACGAACACGATGAGGCCGCCCAGCGCGGCCACACGGCTGCGAAAGAGCAGGCCCAGGGCGCCCGCCGCCAGTGCGAAGGCCAGCGGCGTGAACGAATCGGCGTAACGGCTGGCGAGGGTGTACTGGTACACGCGCCTGGTTTCGCCCTGCAGGTCGCCGCCGGCCAGTTCGGCGCGCAGCTGCGCGTTGCTGGTTTTCTTCGGGTCCGGGGGAGGCCGTTTCAGGGTGTCGTCCTGCGGCACGGTGACGCCCGTCATGAGTTGCTGCGGGTGTTCGCCCGGTACGGTGCGCCACGGCATGTCCAGTTGCCAGGTGCGGGTCTGGGCGTCCCAGGTTCCCGTCTGGGCGGTCAGGGTTTCGTTGCCACGCTGCACCATCACGCCGAACAGCCGCGCGCTGCGGCCCTGCGTGTCGCTTTCGACCCGGCCCGCGTAGTACAGGCCGCCCTGCGGGGCGTAGGTGTACCGGTCCTGACTGGGAATGGGTTGACCGTTGCCGTAAATGGTGCGCCAGGTGGCTTCCCACTTCTCCAGCCCGGCGGGCATCAGCGTGCCGGCGTTCCAGAACACCAGCAGGCCCACCAGCGCAAACGGCAGCATCAGCGGCCAGATCAGGTTGAGGGGCCGCACGCCCGCCGCCGCGATAGCTTTGACTTCACTGTCCTTCTGCAGGCGGGAAAGCGCCAGCAGAATCGAGAACGGCACCGCCACCACCAGCGTTTTGCTGAGCAGCGTGGGCGAGTACGCCAGAAGCGCGGTGAGGAACTGCCCGAAGGACGCCTGCGTCTGGAGGGCGCGGCCCACCGAACTGGCGATGATGTCGGTCATTTGCAGCACCATGAACAGGGCCAGACCCACCGCGTACATTTGCAGGACTTCGCGCATGACGTAGCGGGGCAGGGTGTTGGGCACGCGCCGAATTCTAGCGGCACCAGATGAGGAATACAGCGGAGAAGTGCAGTGGGCACCGGGGCCGCGCCGGGGGATTCCAGGTTCAGGCGGCTCAGGCTACCGTTATCCTGCCAGCATGCAGGTGACTTTGCGCGAGTGGCAAACCGGGGATGAGGCCGCGGCGGTGCGCTGGAGCCGTGACCGGGCCTTTTGCCGGGCCAACGGCTGGACGCCCGATCTGTCGGCGCAGCAGGTGCGCGAGTGGTGGCGTGAGCGCGGTGAGCAGGCCGGCCACCTGAGGATGATCGAGGTGGACGGTGGGCTGGTGGGCTATGCCGAGTGGCAGGACGTGCAAGGCGGCGAGGCCGAACTGGGGATCGCCATCGGGGACAGTGATCTGTGGGGCCAGGGGGTGGGGACGCAGGCAGGAAAGCAAATGCTGGCCTGGGCTTTTGGTGAGCTGGGGCTGCGGCGCGTGTGGGCCGAGGTGCATGAACCCAACGCCCGCTCGCTGGCGCTGATGCGCCGGCTGGGCCTGCGGGAGGTCAGCAGAAACGGCACCGGGGAGTACCAGGGTGCCGTGGTGTCGATGGTTCAGTTCGAGTTGTTGTGCGGGGAAAAGAGAATCAACCGGCCTGCGGAGGCGTGACCCAGTTCAGGCGCTCCTTGCGGGCCACATGCTCGTGCAGTTGCAGGATGGCGGTATTGCCGTGGGCGCCGTGCTCCTGAATGGCCCTGGCAGTGGCGGTGTCCAGGTAGGCCAGCCTCAGCAGTTCGGTGCTGCTCAGGCCGTCGCGGGTCTGCTTGACGCCCCGGACGCGGCGAATGGTGGCGCTGTCGGTGCCCAGCACGCTGCGGTTGCTGATGCTGCCCAGTTGGCCGTATACGCGGCCCTGACCGCCGTGGCGGGCCACGGTGCTCATCAGTTCGCGGCGGGCGCCGGTGCTTTCCAGGCGGGCGGCCAGCCAGCGGCGGGCTTCGGGATCGGGATTGGCTTCGGCAATCTGGGCGGCCAGGCGAATATCGCCCTGCATGGCGCGCGCCAGCATGTCCTGGGCACGCCGGCGCCAGCGCCGCGCTTCGGTGGTCTCGAAAGTAAAGGCCAGGCGCGTGAATTCCGGAACGCTGAGGCTGGGTTCCAGCCCGGCGCCGAAATCGCGCGTTTGCAGTTCGAGGTCGTTGAGGTCAGCGAAGCTCTGCCAGTCGCCCGGCATCTCGATGCCGAGGGCCAGCAGGGCGGTGGGGGCGTACAGTTGCCCATCCGCACTGGCGGGCAGGCGAACCGAGCCGAATTCCAGAGTGAGCGGTAGGTTCGTCATAAGGAAAGTATACCATGAATTATGTCATCAGCATAATTTTAGGCGATGCTGAAAACGAAGTGTTAAGACTTGAAAACACCGCTCCTGGCAATCAATTTCTGCCATTCGGATGTTTAGATTCGCTCTTCTGAATATTGACCGAATTTCGTTACGGACAAATCTCCAGCAGTGACTGGCCGGCCCGTTTTCCAGCCCTCCACCTTCTAGACACGCGGCGTTTCCCCGTGAGGAACAGCGGCTGAACGTCCCGCCGGCCGCGGACTACACTCGGCGTAAGCCACAACCCAACAGGAGGACGTTATGACTGAACCTCAAGCGAGTCAGCCTCAGGCCGCGCCCCAGCGCATTCCTACCCCCAGAAGCGTCGTGCAGCGCCTCCAGTACGATCCACAGGCCGACATCGAGCGCGCCGCGCAGGATGCCGAGGCCTTCTGGCTGGAGCAGGCGAAAACCTTCGTGTGGACAAAAGAACCTGGCCAGGCCCTGAAGTGGGACAGGCCCCACCACACCTGGTTTGCCGACGGCGAGACGAACATCACCCTGAACGCCCTCGACCGGTACGCGAAGGGCGAAGCCCGCACCAGAGCGGCGCTGATCTGGATTACCGAGGACGAGCAGGCCCACATCTACACCTACGGCACGCTGCATGACCGGGTGGAACGCTTCGCGGCCGGGCTACAGAGCATCGGCGTGAAAAAGGGCGACCGGGTGATCATCTACATACCCCTGACCCCCGAGGGCGTGATCGCCATGCTGGCCTGCGCCCGCATAGGCGCGGTGCATAGCGTGGTGTACGCGGGCCTGGGCGCGGGGGCGCTGCGTGACCGCATCGAGGACGCCGGGGCGAAAGTCGTGATCACCGCCGACGTGGGCTACCGGCGCGGCAAACTCGTGGACCTGTACGCCATTGCCGCCGAGGCCATCCAGGAACTGGTGGGCGTGGATTACCTGGTGCTGCACGAGCGCATCACCAGCCTGCACCGCGAGCACGACAGCCGCACGGTGGATTTCCAGGAACTCATGAAACAGGGCAAGGCCGAGGCTGTTCCGGTGAACGCCGAAGACCCGCTGTTCATCCTGTACACCTCCGGCAGCACCGGCAAACCCAAGGGGGTCGTTCACACGCACGGCGGCTACATGGTGGGCACCAGCTACCACATGAAAGCGCTGTACGACGTTCACCCCGGCGACGTGTTCTTCTGCACCTCGGACATCGGCTGGATCGTGGGGCACAGTTACATCGTGTACGGCCCGCTGGTGTCCGGCAGCACCATCATGTTCCGCGAGGGTGCCCCCGACTACCCCGACACCGGCGTGCTGTGGCGACTCATCGAGAAATTCGCCGTGAACGTGCTGTTCACCGCGCCCACCACCCTGCGCATGTTCATGAAACTGGGCGAACAGGTCTTGAAACCCTACGACCTCTCGACCCTGCGCGTGGTCGCCTGCGCGGGCGAGGCCCTGAACCCCGAGGCGTGGCGCTGGGCGCAGGAACATCTCGGGGGCGGCACCGGGGAAGGCGCGCACGCGGTCGTGATCGACAACTGGTGGCAGACCGAACTGGGCGCCCCCACCATCGGCACGCACCCGCGCTGGCCCGCCCGGCCCGGCTACGCCGGCAAGCCGCTGGCGGGCGTGGACGCCGACGTGGTGGATGAGCAGGGAAATCCCGTCCCGGTGGGCCAGCAGGGGTATCTGGTGATTCGCAAGCCTTTCCCCAGCATGATGCGCGGCATTCACGGCAACCCCGAGAAGTACGCCGAAGTCTGGAACGAAAATCCCGCCGGCTACACCTCGGGCGACCTCGCCATGAAGGATGAGGACGGGTACATCAGCATCCTGGGCCGCAGCGACGACGTGCTCTCGGTCGCGGGGCACCGCATCGGGTCAGCGGATGTCGAGGACTCGCTGGTCAGCCACCCCGCCGTGGCCGAAGCGGCTGTGATCGGCGTACCAGACGCCATCAAGGGTGAAGCCATCCACGCCTACGTGATTCTGCGCCGCGGCTTCGAGGGGCAGGTCGGGCGCGGCCTGCGCGCCTCCATCACCGAACACGTGCGCCACACCCTCGGCCCTATCGGCACGCCCGCCGCCATCGAGGTCGTCGAAACCCTGCCCAAGACCCGCAGCGGCAAGATCATGCGCCGGGTGCTGCGGGCGCAGGCCATGGGCCAGGACCCTGGCGACCTCACCACGCTGGAGGGGTAGGAGAAGGCAGCAACTGGGGAGACCGCCTCGTGAGGGGCGGTTCTACTTGTTGCTTCCGGCCAACTGAGTCAGAACGCTCTGCAACTCCTCCTGAATTCGGTTTTGTAGCCACGCTGACGCCGCCTCTCCACGGATGTCCGTCCATCCGTACTCTGGATCTATACTTTCGGCATCGTAGTCGAGTTGATAGAGGGCGTCCTTCAGGAAAGCGGGCGGAGCTACGGGCAATTCCAGTCCACCCATCTCTATGTTTTCGAACACGAGCGGATAAAGTTCGCTGATTATTTGAGAGGGGTTTTGTCCGCTCTGCACCTTGCTCAGCGCCCGCTCGACAAGCTGCTGGGGAAAGTCACGAGCCTGGCATTTCTGCGCCAACTCTGCCAGGGCTTTTCTTGCCCCGGAATCTTCAGGGCGGTTGTTCAGGCTGATTTCCGTGATCTGTTCAGGCCACACATCAAGCCGTTCGATCCATCCATCAGCCCAGGCGACCACTTCTGTCCAGGGGGCCAGATTGGTGTACACCGCCCAGTTCAGGAACAGGGCTTCGTCAGCTAGTTGAGATGGGATTTCAGCAGGCACAGGTTGATTATGTTAGTGCTTTCTCCACCACCGCCCGCCGAAGACGTGCAGCACGATTCCCACCGACACCAGCAGCGCCCCGATGACCTTGCCCGCCGGGAAAGTCTCGTGGAAGATAATCGCGCTGGACAGCATCCCGAACACCGGAACGAGCAGCGACAGGGGTGCGACCCTGGCCGCGCCGTGCTTCTGAATCAGGCTCGACCAGATGCCGAAGCCTAGCACCGTGTTGAAGAGGCCCATGAACACGATGGCCGCCCAGAACGGCCAGCCCTCGTGCGTGAGGGTGTGCGCCACGCTGCCCCAGCCGCGCGTGAAGCCCGCCATGATCGTCAGCGGAATGGGCGGAATCAGGGCGCTCCAGATCACCAGGGAAAACACGTTGACGTTCCCGGCGGCCCGCACCAGCAGGTTGCTGATCGACCAGCCCAGCGCGGCCACCAGCGTGACCAGCAGCGGAAAAAAGGGCACGTCCTGCCCGGCGAAGGCGCCGATGACCGCCATGCCCATAAAAGCCACGCCCATGCCCCAGGCCTGCCACGGCATGATCTTTTCGCCGAAAAGTCGGGCGGCCAGCAGCGCCGTGAAAAACGCCTGCGTCTGCATCAGCAGGCTGCCCATGCCGGCGCTCATGCCCAGTTGAATGGCCAGGTACAAGAGGCCGAATTGCATGACGCCCACCGCCAGCCCGTACCCCCACAGCAGGCGGGCAGGTATGGCGGGTTTTGGAATGAAGAACACGGCGGGAAAGGCCGCCACCGCGAAGCGCAGCGCGGCCACCAGCAGCGGTGAGGTTTCGCCCACCGACCATTTGATGACCACGAAATTCACGCCCCAGATGAAGGTGATGAGCAGGGCCAGCAGCAGGCTGTGGGTGGTGAGGGGCTGCGGCGCGGCGGTCATTGCGAGGAAGTGTACTCCTGCTGGCATAAATCAGAAGAATTCCGCTTGATCGGGGCTGTCCTCACTGAGGCACCTGACCAAACCGGAAAAGGGGTGCCTGCAGAGGCACGATCATGGGGCTTCCTCTGCGGGCTGTGCCGGACACTTGCCCGCTGCCTTAATGCCCCGCCGCGATGGCCCTGACCAGCTGATCCTGCTGGTCGCGCAGGGTCAGCAGCGGGGCGGTGTCCGGGCCGTTCATCAGAATGGCGAAGGTCAGCACCCGCCCACTTCTGGCGGTGACATACCCGGTCAGGCTGCTCACGCCCGGCAGCGTGCCGGTCTTGGCGCGGACATCCAGGCCGCTGCCCAGCAGGCGCGTGGCCATGGTGCCGCCCCGCCCGCCGTGATCCGGCAGGCGCTCCCCCGTTCCGGCCAGCGGCAGGGCTTCCACGAAGGCATTTTGCCGCTGCCGGTAAAGATTCTCCGGCAGGCCCGGCCGCCCGGTGGAGTACGGCAGGTCGTACATGACTTTCAGCAGGTCGGTCAGGGCGCGGGCAGTCAGTCTGCTCTCGCGGCCCAGGCCACTGCCATCGGCCAGCACCACGCCGCTCAGGTTCACGCCCAGGCCTTCCAGCAGGGCGCGTTCGCGTGCCAGTGCGCCCTTCAGCGTGCCGCCCCCCGCGTGGCCGGCGCCCAGCGTGGCCAGCAGTTCCTCGGCGCGGCGGTTGTCACTGGGGCGCAGCACCGCCCACACCAGCGGCACCACCGAACCGCTGCGCACGCTCGCCACCCCCTGCTCCGGGCGACGTTCCAGGGGAATCACCGGGTCGGGCGGCAGGACATGGCCCTGCTCATCCTTCCGTATGGGCGGCTGGTAGGGGCGGTACACGGGCGCTGGGCCGATCACGTCCGAACGCACCTTGATGCCGGCACGGCGCAGCTCCACGATTAACGGGCGGCCCAGCGCCTCACGAATGTCGCCGGGATCACGCGGGGCGTCCACCCACTCGCTGAGGCGCACGGCGGGCATGGCGGCCTCGTACCAGGTGGACAGGAAACTGGCGGCGTCTTGCCGCGACTGGTCGAAACGCACTTCGCCCACCTCGCGCACGCCCGCCGCAAAAGCCTGCCGGGCCAGTTCGCGCAGGCTGTTCCTGCCCGTGGCAACGCTGAGGGTCGGGTCAGCCGTGCCGCGCAGGGTCAGGGCCTTGACTTTCGCCTGGCCGGAATCGGCGGCGGGGACGGTCAGTTCGGTACTCCACCAGCCCTGCGCTCCCTGGCGTTCCACCAGCACCGCCGCGCCGGTCACGGTCTTGAGGGCGCTGGCGGGAATCATGGGCGCGTCGGCGTGCAAGGAATCCAGCACCCGCCCATCACGCACGTCGCGCACCAGCAGAGTGACCTTCACGTCGCGCTGCACCCGGTCAAGCACGCGCTGCACGCCGGCCGACGGCCCCGGCTCGCGCCGCAACGTCACACTGGACACAGGGGCGTCAGCGACCGGAGCCTGCCCGACCGACACGCAACCCAGCAGCAGAAAAAGCAGAACAGCCCGGCGCACACGCAGAGCATACACGCGCTGAGCGGGTCAGAATGACCACCCACCGATCCACGTTCCAGACCGGAGTAGAGCAGGTCTCCGAATGACGCGCTCTGGGGTGCCCTTCCCCAGAGCGCTCCATGCTCGCCTGCGGAGCTGTGCCAGTCCGTCCTGCTCGTCTAAATTTACTCGCCCTGCTCGGACAAAGTCCCTGTGTTCTTTTGTCAAATGCTCTAGGCCAGTCAACGGGGGGTTACTCTGCCCTGTTCTGTTGCGCCTGCATGGCCAGGTACATCTGGTACTGCGGTGCGCCGCCCAGCAGGTTCTGCCCGCCGTCGACGTTTAAAATCACGCCGGTGACGTAACTGGCCGCGTCGGACACCAGGAAAAGGGCGGCGTTGGCGATGTCCTGCGGAAGGCCCATGCGGCCCAGCGGGACGCCCTCTTCCACGCGTTTACGGCTTTTCTCGTCGGGGGCCAGGCGAGCCATGCCTTCGGTGCCGTCGATCGGGCCGGGGATAATGGCGTTCACGCGAATGCCGCGCACCCCCCACTCCACGGCCAGGGTTTCGGTGAGCCGGTCGACCCCGGCCTTGGCGGCGACCACGTGCGCCTGCATGGGCACCGCCACCCCGTAGGCGCTGATGCTCAGAATGTTTCCGCCGGGGGTTTTCAGGTGCGGGGCGCAGGCTTTCACGGTGTTGAAGGTGCCGTTCAGGTCGATGTCCACCACGGTCTTGAAGCCGTTCGGGGAAATACCGTCCACCGGCGCGGGGAAGTTGCCGGCGGCGCCCGCCAGCACGATGTCGAAGTCCCCCAACTCCTGCGCGGCCTGCGCCGCGGCGGCCTGCATGGCCGCGAAGTCGCGCACGTCCGCCGATACGCCCAGTGCCCGCCCGCCCGCGTCCACGATGCCCTGCGCCGCCCGCTGCGCTTTCTCGAGGTTGCGCCCCAGGATCGTCACCGCGCAGCCGTGCGCCGCGAAACTCTGCGCGATGCCCAGGTTGATGCCGCTGCCCCCCCCGGTGATCAGCGCGTGCTTTCCCGCCAGCAGGTCAGGGCGAAAAGTGGATTCAGGGGTACCGGGTTTCAAGGTCATAGATGCTCCTTAGCGTAGGTGAGTCGAGCGGCGAGAGGCAAACCCAGCTTGAGCGCACAGATAAGCTCCCCTCACCACTTATTTCTTGAGTGCGTTTTGCAAGCCTTCCAGCGTCATGTGCTGGGCGTTCCACTGCACGGCGCCCTGCATGCTTTCGTGGTGGGGCAGACCGTCTTGAAGGGTACGTTTGGTGCCTTCCAGGGCCCTGGCGGGCAGCCCCGCGAGGTGCCGGGCGAGTTCATCCGCACGCTGGAAGAGGGCTTCCGGCGTGTCGAGGACTTCAGTGACCAGGCCCCAGCGTTCGGCAGTGGAAGCGTCGATGGGTTCGCCGGTCAGGGCCAGGTGTGCGGCGCGGCCCCGACCGATCAGGTGGGGCAGGCGTTGCAGCCCGCCCAGGTCAGCGGTAATGCCCAGTTTCACCTCCGGCAGACTGAATCTGGCCTCGCGGCTGCACAGGCGCAGGTCGCAGGCGCTGATGGTTTCCAGGCCCGCACCGATGCACCAGCCGTGAACGGCGGCAATCACGGGGATGGGCAGCTGGCTCAAGCCCTCGATGGCGGCATGCATTTCCGCCACCACCGCCTGGAATGCACTGGGGTCACCCAGCGTGGGGGCGATCACGGCGGCGTTGTCTTTGACGTCCAGGCCCGCGCTGAACAGTTGCTCACCGCGCAGGATCAGCACGCGAGACGCTTGCACCTCGGCCAGCGCCTGCGGCATTTCGCGCCAGAAGGTGGTGTTCATGCTGCCCATCCTGGTCACGATGGTCAGCGTGGCGACGTCGTCCTGACGGGTGAGGCGAACGGTCTGGTACGGCATGGCGTCAGTGTAAAGGAAGCGGCGCCGCTGCCCCTACGCCCTCAGGGCAGAATTCCTGGCCTGCACGAAACCATGAAAAAAGCAGCAAAGTTGACCGATAAATGAGATATTTATGAACCAATACCATGGGCTGGCGCCGGGATGCGGTGATAAAAGCCCGCAGCAAATGAGTGATAATGAGGAATGAGCAGAGGGTAAGGCGCCAGGCTCTGAGTATTAACGCCAGATCAGCCCGCCACTCAGTATTTGGCTTAAGCTGCTTTCTGAGGAGGATCGCATGAAGATGAAGAAATCACTGAGTACACTCACGTTCCTGCTGGCCGGATCGGCCTTCGCCGGTGGGGCTGTCGCCCCCATCACCACGCCCGCCAAAGTCGCCGCCCCCAGCGCGGTGGTCACGGTGGCCTGCACCGTCGGTGCTGAAGCCAAAGCCGCCATTGACCTGGTGGTCAGCAAGGGCCTCCTGCCCGCTTCCTACACCACCACCTTCGACTGGTGCAAGGCCGTGACCCGCCAGGAAGTCGCCATCATCCTGTCGCGCCTGCTGGCCCAGATGCCCGCCCAGCAGACCACCTTCAACCCCGCCGAACTCGACGTGCTGCGCAAGGGTGTGCAGGACGCCGTGGCCGGCCTTCAGGAACTGCGCGCCAGCCAGGCCGACCAGGCCAAAGCGATTGCCGACCTGCAAGCCCAACTGGCCGCCCTGCAAGACCAGCTGAAGAACATGCCCGCCCCCGGCACCGGTGAAGCCGGCGCCCAGGGCCCCGCGGGCGAGGCTGGTCCCGCTGGTGAAGCTGGCCCGGCTGGCCCCCAGGGCCCCGCTGGTGAAGCTGGCGCCGTCGGCCCGCAAGGCCCGGCTGGTCCTGCCGGACCCACGGGTGCGGCTGGCCCCGCCGGCCCCCAGGGCCCCCAGGGCATTCAGGGTGAACGCGGAGAGAAGGGCGACCCCTACATTCCCCCCGCCGCTCCCTTCCGCAACGGCAACTACGTGGGCCTGGCCGCCTACGGCGTCATGTACCCCAGCCAGGGCTTCATGGTGCGCGTCTCCGCCGGCAACGACCAGCTGGTGAACAGCTTCGGCGTGCGCATCACCGGTGACATCCCGGTGCGCGGCACCACGCCGGGCGCCAGCGCCAGCGCCGCCATTACCTACCGCGCCACCACCGGCCGCATCGACGGCATCCTGGGCGTCGGCGCCGGGTACAACTTCACCCGCGCCGCCACCTTCGGTGAACTGTCCATCGGCGTGGATTACCGCCTCACCGACAACATCGCCCTGTACGGCGAAGGCCGTCAGCACTACTACTTCAACATCGGGAACCCCTACCCGAACATCAGCAGCATCGCCGCTGGCCTGAAGTTCCGCTTCTAAAACCGCCTGCCGAAAACGCCCTCCATTTCCGGGGGGCGTTTTTCTTTTCCTGCCGGCCAACAAAAACCCCCGGCCTGCTCGCCGGGGACTGTTGCTGAAGGATTCCTGCCGAATTTACTTCTCGACCGTTTCCATGCGGGTTTTCAGGAAATTGGTCATGACAGCGCCACGTTTATAGAACGGGTTGTCCATGATCTTGATGTACAGCGGAATGGTGGTTTTCGGCCCCTGAATGACGCTTTCTTCCAGGGCGCGTTTCATGCGCGCAATGGCCTTGTCGCGGTCTTCGTGCCACACGATCAGCTTGCCGATCAGGCTGTCGTAGTTGGGCGGAATGCTGTAACCGCTGTACGTATGGGTGTCCACGCGCACGCCAGGGCCGCCCGCGAAGTGAACCTCGTCGATCTTCCCGGCGCTGGGACGGAAATCCTTGTCGGGGTCTTCGGCATTGATGCGGCACTCGATGGCGTGCCCTCTCAGCACGACATCGTCCTGGTCGATCTTCAGGCCCTCGCCGGCGGCAATCTCGATCTGCATGCGCACCAGGTCGAGGTTGCTGATCATCTCGGACACGCAGTGCTCGACCTGAATGCGCGTGTTCATCTCCATGAAGTAGTAGTTGCCGTCGCGGTCGAGGATGAATTCCAGCGTACCCGCGCCGGTGTAGCCGATGGAACTGGCCAGGCGCACGCCCGCCGCCAGAATTTCCTGACGCAGGCTCTCGGGCAGGGTACTGGGCGCTTCCTCGATGAGTTTCTGGTTGCGGCGCTGAATGCTGCAATCGCGCTCGCCGACGTGAATGACTTTGCCTTTGCCGTCGCCCATGACCTGCACTTCCACGTGCCGGAACTCGGTCAGGAACTTCTCCATGATCAATGCCGGGTCACCGAAGTACAGCTTCGCTTCTTCCTGCGCCTGCGCGAACCCCTTGGCCAGCTCATCCTGCGTTTGAATGACTTTCTGGCCGCGTCCACCGCCGCCCGCGCTGGCCTTCAGCAGCACCGGATACCCGATCTGCTTGGCGGCGGCCAGGGCATCCTCCACGGTTTCCAGCAGGCCCGTTCCCGGCACCACCGGCACTTTCGCGGCGGTCGCCACGGCGCGTCCATTCGCCTTGGAACCGAGGTCATCCATGTTCTCGGGCGTGGGGCCAATGAAAATAATGCCGTGCTCGCGGCACATCCGGGCGAACTCGGGGTTCTCGGCCATGAAGCCGTATCCGGGGTGAATGGCCTCGGCGCCCGTCATCAGGGCCGCCGAGAGGATGTTGGGGATATTCAGGTAAGACTGGTTGCTGGCCGGCGGCCCCACGCACACCGACTCGTCGGCCAGCAGCACCGGCAGGCTCTTCTCGTCGGCGGTCGAATACACCACCACGGTCTTGATGCCCATTTCCCGCGCCGTGCGAATCACGCGCAGGGCAATCTCGCCACGGTTGGCGATCAGGATTTTCTTGAACATGGCTTGCCTCCGGCAAGATGTCTAAGGGTCAAGGGTCTAAGAGTCTGAGGAGATCAGTAACCCAGACGCTCGACCCTCAGACTCACTCGATCATGAACAGGGTCTGCCCGTACTCGACGGGTTCAGCGTTCTTCACCAGGATTTCGACGATGGTGCCGTCCATCTCGGCCTCGATTTCGTTCATCAGTTTCATGGCCTCGATGATGCACAGCACCTGCCCACTCTTCACGCGGTCGCCCACCTTCACGTAAGCCGGCGCGTCGGGGCTGCTGGCCGAGTAGTACGTTCCCACGATGGGGGCCTTGACCGGCTGACCCTTGCTGGCGGCCTTGGGGGCCTCGGCGGGCTTGGCGTCCGCTTTCGGGGCTTCGGCTTTCGGCGTTTCAGCGGGTTTGGCCGCAGGGGCAGACGGGGCTGGGGTGGCCGGTGCCGGGGCGCTGGGAGCAGCGGGCATGGGAGGTGCGTAAGCCGGCATGGGCGCGGGCATGGCGTAAGTCGGTGCCGGCCCACCCATCACTGGGGCCGCAAAGGCCTGCGGGCCGCGCTTCAGGTCAAGGGCGTAGCTGCCCGTCGTCAAACTGAACTCGCGCACGTCAGCGTGAGTCAAAGCGTCCAGAATGGTCTTGAGGTCGTCAGGATTCATAGCCTCTCCTTGGGTTTTGAACTTTCCCCATTGTGACGCGGGGACGGACGCCGGGTGTGTCACTGCCACCCTAACGCCCACTCGTTCCCCAAGTTTAACGCGGATACACGCCATCACCGCGCCTCACTCCCAGGCCACCACATCCACCCACCACCGATGTTCAGGCACTGAGGACGAAGATCCTTAGCCAGAATTGCAGAGCGGTGAAGCAGAGACCCGGAGGTTCCGAAAAGGTGAAGCGGCAGCAGGATGGGTCAACTCGCCAGCAAACGCCATAAAAAACCGCCCCCGAACAGGGAGCGGCTTAAGCAAAAGCAGCTCTTAAGCGCGGCTGAGGTACTGTCCGGTGCGGGTGTCCACCTTCACGTTGGTGTCCTGCTCGACAAACAGGGGCACCTGCACGACCGCGCCGGTTTCCAGTTTGGCAGGTTTGGTGCCGCCGGACACGGTGTCGCCGCGCACGCCGGGGTCGGTTTCCACGATCTTCAGGATGACCTGGTTGGGCAGGCTGAGGCTGAGAGCCTTTTCGCCGTACATCGAGACTTCCACCTCGGTGTTCTCTTTCATGAACTTGGCAGCGTCACCGACGATGTTCTTGCCGAGGTGAATCTGGTCGAAGGTCTCCATGTCCATGAACACGTAGTCTTCACCGTCGGGGTAGAGGTACTGCATGGTTTTGCCCTCGACGAAGATGTCCTGCAACTTTTCACCGCTGTTGAAGGTGCGGTCGACGATGCTGCCGCTCTCCATGTTGCGGAATTTGGTGACGACTTTTGCGCCGCCGCGTCCCATTTTCAGGTGGGAGTACTCCAGGCATTCCCACAGGCCGCCGTCCATTTCGACTTTCGTTCCGTTTCTCAGTTCCGTGACGCTGATCATGTTTCTCCTTGTGTTTTGTCGGGCTTTTTTCCCGTCCGGGGCCGCTTCCATGCCCTCTGGGGGTGGGGGGCCGCTCGGCAACGGGAACAAGTTTAGCAAACCGCCCGGAATGCGGCACCATTCTGAGTTCACACTCCGCCAGGACGGCATGGGCTTGATGTTGCATGACCGCCGTGGCGCCCTGTCTTTTACTCGCTTCTGGCCGGATAATTTCAGCACGGCCCGGCAATCCGCCGAAGGGGTGGGCAACCCTTCCACTCCTGCGGCTGTTTTTGGTATGCTCTTACGGTTGCATGTCCGCCCTGCCCCCGACAGTGGCTCCGCAGAAGCGATGCTCAGTTGACCGAAACGTCCCGTAGAGCGCGGAACAGTGTCGGTGCGCGGCAGCGACGAACAAGCGAAAGATTTGTAGTACCCCGTTAAGGAGAAAGTCATGGAACTGAATGCCAAACCCCGTAGCAGCCAGGAGAAGCTGGCCGAAGGAATGATTCCCGCCGTCGCTTACCACAAGGGCCAGAATGTTTCCTTTGCCATCAACCGCAAGGAATTCGACCGGGCCTTCCGCAAGCAGAGCACCACCGGCCTGTTCGACATCACCGTGGAAGGCAGCGAGACCTTCCCGGCACTGGTGAAGACTGTGCAGATGGACAAGCGCAAGCGCATGCCGATTCACGTGGACTTCTACATGGTCACGTACGGTCAGGCCATTGAAGTGAATGTGCCGGTGCACACCAAGGGCAAGAGCGCCGGTGAGAAGGAAGGCGGCCTGCTGGACATCGTGACGCACACACTGCACATTCAGGCCCCCGGCCCGCGCCGCATTCCGGCAGAACTGGTGATCGACGTGAGCCGCCTGCGCATCGGCGATCACGTGACCGCGGGTGATGTGAAGCTGCCCGAGGGCTGCGAACTGAAGGCCGACCCGGAGCAGATCGTGATCAGCATCCTGCCGCCCCGCCTCAGCGAAGAGGAACTGGCTGCCGAAGCCGAAGCCGCCAAGGTGGCCGGCCTGGTCGCCGCCGGCGAACTGACCGAGGAGGCCGCCGCGGCCATCCTGGAAGGCGAAACCAGCATCGAGGAAGCCAAGGAAGCGTCGGACGACGAAGTGGTCAGCGGCCCCGAGAAGGCCGCCGGCGAAGGCAACGAAGAGTAATTCAACGGATGAAGGGCCGGGGAGAGTCTTCCCCGGTCTTTTTTGTTCTATTAGCCGATCAGTCAGGCTGATGGAATAAAGCCTGTTCCTCGGGTGTGGGGCGCTCGAACCAGGTGTTCCACAATTCCAGTTCCTCACGGGTGACCTTGCAGGGGTAACCCGGCTCGGCGTTCCTGCCTTCCAGTCGCCGCCACAGTTCTTCGAGTGACGGGTCGAGGAAGTACAGGATTACAGGATGACGTTGATGCCCAGTTCGGCCCCCCTGGCGCGGTACAGGTCACGTTCCTGCCTTGACCACAGGCCGTAGTCGAGAACAACGTCCGTTCCCAGCGTCAACACCCGCCGCGCGATTGACCACAGCAGCTCGTGTTCCAGCACGTCGCGTTTATCTTCGCTCTCGCCCGCGCCGAACAGCAGGTGCATCCAGTCGTCGGTGCTGAGGCGTAGGGCTGAGGACTGCGCTTCCAGACGGCGGGCCAGGGTGGTTTTCCCCGCACCGGGCAGGCCGACGCACAGGTGCAGGACGGTCATGCTGCCAGTGTAGGCCGCATTTACTACCTCAACTGCCAATCGTCGGGCGAGCTGAGCCTCTCGACCCTGCTGCTCCTGATTATGGTCGCCCTGCCCTGGGCCTGGCGCGGATTTGCCGGCCTGGCCGCTTTTTCATGTCGCTTTTTCTGCGGACGCAGTGAGGGGGTGTCCACTTCCCCCAACGGGTGGCCTGCCCACGAGTCATAACTTAGCAAGACGGCTTTTTTACACTGGACAGAGCAAGGAGCGCCGTCCCTCACGGTGTCTCTTTTGCGCCGAGGACTGACCGTGTGGTTTAAGAAACGCCTGACCCGAATTTCTCCTGCTTCTGCTGCTGTCCCTTCATCTCATCAGGCGACCCTGCGGCCGTGGGGAGACGACGCCTACCTGTCTCCTGTTCACCTGCCCCTGTGCATCGAAGGCGACGCGGGCGTGGTGCAGCGGGCTGCCACGCGTCTGCTGCTGGACGCCCAGCGCCAGGGCCTGCCCATCTTCGTGCAGGAGGGGCCGCGCCCGGTGGTCAGCCGCTGGGAAGCCCTGACCCTGCCGCGTAAGGCCATTTTGCCGCCGTTTCAGGCAGGCACGACGCGGGAAACCATCTACCAGACCCTCTCGGAAGTGGACGAGTGGGTCACGCAGGCGGACGCCACCGCGAACTCCGCCTGGCCGGCCCTGCTGGTGTGCAGCAGCCTGGGGGCTCACCGCGACACCCTGCTGGACGTGGCCCGTACCCTGAAGCAGGAGAGAAAGGTGGATCTGGGGGTCATCTACATCCTGAATACCCGGCAGCCGCCACTGGACAAGGCGGGGTTTGCGGCGCAGCTGTACTGCCAGGCCACTGGCAAGGCGGTGCTGCGGCGCCACCGCAGTCACCACAGCGTGCACATTCACCACGAAAGGGCGTCCGTGTCTGTTCCCTCCGGCGGGCGAACAGCGGATCAAAAAACGCTGGCCTGATAAGCCTTGCGTTTGATCAATTCCCCCAAAGATCACTGAAGGGCTTACTCTACGCAAATCGTCCAGAACAGTCTTTTCTTTTGCTCTTGTTCAAAGCTGCACAAGGGGCCAGAATTTTGATCACCCATGGCAAAGCCGGCGAGGACACCTCAGGGCCATCCTCGCCGGGGTATGGTTGCGCTGCGTTTAACCCTGTTGCTGGGCGACTTGCGCTTCAGCCTTCTCCTCGGCAATCACGTCCACCCTGATTTTCTCGCCCAGGGCGTCGGCGATGACTTTGGCCTGTTCCTTGGCGTGAACGCTGGCGTACCCGGCGGCGGTGCTGGCGCTGCGGGGGCGGCTGGCGTGGGTGAGGGTCTGCCCCTCGGCCAGGACTTTTTCCAGATCCTCCCAGACCATCAGCCAGGCTCCCTGGTTCTCGGGTTCTTCCTGCGCCCAGACGACCTGAGCACCGGGGTGCCTGGCGAGTTCGGCCCGCAGTTCCTCGGCGGGGAAGGGGTAGAGCTGCTCCAGGCGGATCAGGGCCGTTCCGGCGTAGCCTTCCCTGTCGGCCTCGCGGGCCTCGAACAGTTCCCAGTGCAGTTTGCCGCTGCTGACCACCACGCGGCGGGCGTTCTGCACGTCACGGTCACCAATGACTTCCTGGAAGGTGCCCTCGGCCAGTTCCGTGATGGGACTCATGGCGAGTTTATTGCGCAGCAGGCTCTTGGGCGTCATGACGATCAGGGGTTTACGGTAGGGGCGCAGCATCTGGCGGCGCAGCAGGTGGAAGATCTGCGCGGCGCTGCTGGGCACCACGACCTGCATGTTCTGCTGGGCGCACAGTTGCAGGTAACGTTCCAGGCGGGCGCTGCTGTGCTCGGGGCCGGCACCCTCGTACCCGTGCGGGAGGAGCAGGGTCAGGCCGCTGAGGCGCTGCCACTTGCTTTCCCCGGCGCTGAGGAACTGGTCGACGACCGCCTGCGCTCCGTTGGCGAAGTCCCCGAACTGCGCTTCCCACAGGATCAGGCTCTTGGGTTCGCTGGTGGAGTACCCGTACTCGAAGGCCATGATGGCTTCCTCGGAGAGGGTGCTGTCGATGACTTCCACGTGGCCCTGACCTTCACGCAGGTGGGCCAGGCTCATGTACTCCTCGGAAAAGGGGTTCTCGGCGTTCTGGTCGTGCAGCACGGCGTGCCGGTGCACGAAGGTGCCGCGCCCGGAGTCCTGGCCGACCAGGCGCACGCCGTAGCCCTCGTCGAGCAAGGTGGCGTAGGCCAGCATTTCGCCCATGCCCCAGTCGAGCGGCTGTTCACCCTTGGCCATGGCGGTGCGCGGCTTGATGACGGTGCGGTCGATGGTGCGGTGAACCTTGAAGCCCTCGGGAACCTGCACCAGCTTCAGGCCCAGTTCCTCCAGTTTCTCGCGCGGCACGCCGGTGGCGACCTCGTCGTCCTTCCAGTGGGTGCCGGTGTATTCGCTCCAGTCCACCGCCAGTTTGCTCTGGGCCAGGTTCTCGATTTCTTCCACGACCGTTTCGCCCCGGTCGAGGCGGTCACGGTACCTGTTCACCATCTCGTCGGCCTGCCCGGCGCTCAGCACGCCCATTTTCTCCAGTTCCTGCGCGTACAGGGCGCGAGTGCCGGGGTGCTGGTCGATTTCGCGGTACATGATGGGCTGGGTCATGCGCGGTTCGTCGGATTCGTTGTGACCGTTGCGGCGGAAGCCGATCAGGTCGATGAAGATGTCCTTCCCGAACTTCTGGCGGTAGGCGATGGCCAGGTCGCCGCAGAAGGCCACGGCCTCGGGGTCGTCACCGTTGACGTGCAGCACGGGCGCGTTGCCGATCTTGGCCACGTCGGTGCAGTAGCGGCTGGAACGGGTGTCACGCGGGTCGGAAATGGTGAAGCCGATCTGGTTGTTGATGACGATGCGAATGGCTCCGCCGGTGGTGAAGCCGCGCAGACGCGAGAAGTTCAGGGTTTCCATGACCACGCCCTGCCCGCTGACCGCCGCGTCCCCGTGTACGGTGATGGGCAGCACCTCCTGCCGCTCGGTGTCGCCGCGCCGATCCTGGCGGGCACGGACGCTGCCGTGAACGACGGGCGCGACGATTTCCAGGTGGCTGGGGTTGAAGGCCAGCGCCAGGTGCATGGCCCCGCCGGGCGTGCTGATGTCGCTGGAGTACCCCATGTGGTACTTCACGTCCCCGGCCACGTCGGGGTTGTCGCTAATCCTGGCCTTGCCGTCGAATTCGTCGAACAGCACGCTGGTGGGCTTGCCGAAGATGTTGACCAGGGTGTTCAGGCGGCCACGGTGTGCCATGCCGATCACCACTTCATGTACGCCCATGGTGCCGGCTTTCTGAATGATGCGGTCCATCAGCGGAATGAAGCTCTCACCGCCCTCCAGGCCGAAGCGTTTCACGCCGGGGTACTTGTTCTTCAGGTAAAGTTCCAGGCCCTCGGCGGCCGTGAGTTTCTGCATCAGGCGCAGGCGGTCTTCGGTGCTGCAGGTGTGGCGGCTCTTGCCCAGGCCGCGCTCGATCTGCTCCTGAAACCAGGCGCGTTCGTTGGCGGGCAGGTAGTTGTACTCGAAGCCGATGGTGCCGCAGTAGGTGTCTTTCAGCTGCTCGATCACCTCGCGCAGCGTGCCCCTGTACGGGCCGTCCTCGACCTGTGTGTTCAGGTCGGCTTCGGTCAGGCCGTAGAACTCCGGCTGCAACTCGGGAATCACGGGAATGCCGCGCATCTTCAGGGGGTTGGTTCGTGCGGCAATGTGGCCGTACACGCGGTACGCCGTGATCAGAGCACTCGCAGCCTGCTGAGCGCCGCTGTGCTGCCCCGTGCCCGCCAGTCCTGGGGCCTGCACCACCACCGGCCCGCCACGGCGTCTGGTGCCCAGATCATAGAAGGCCTGCTGCACGGCACTGTGCGCCGTTTCCTGCACCCCGCCGCGAATGTCGTCGAAGTACGAGCGCCACTCGCTGCTTACACTTTGTGGGTCATTCAGGTACTGTTCGTACAATTCCTCAATGAAGGCCGCATTGCCGCCCCACATCATCGTCTGCCCCTGCTGAGTCATGCCCCCCAGCATACCCAATACGCCCGGCTGAGATTGGGTTTACTCTGACGGTAACGACAAGGGCGGCGCGAGAATGGTCTCTCATGCCGCCCTTGAAACGTGAAGCTTTACTGGCTGGTGACCGGCGTGGGCAGGTGCATTTCATAGCGTTGCACTCCGCTGCTCTCCAGGCGGCGCTGATAGGTGGCGCTGCCAGTGGGCAGATAGACGTAATGCTCGGCGCGGCTCCAGCCCTGGTCCAGTTTCCAGACCTGGTTCATGCTGGGCGTGCTGAACTTCACCTCGGCGTCCTGGGAAACGTAGGCGACGCGGTCGTGGGTCATCAGGTCAAGGGCCTCGCCGGCCGTCAGCTTGCCGTCGCTGTTCTTGTCCTGCCACATCACCCAGTGCAGGAAATTGGCCTTGATGCCCTCAGCGTTCACGCCCGCCGGCCCCGCGCCGCTGGGCAGGAAGTCCAGCAGGGGCTTGGCATTCGCCGACTGCGCCGTCCACTTGCTGCCGTCCACCGCCACGCTGGTTGCGCCGGCTGGCACAGCCACCTGGTACACGCTCTCGCCGCTTTCCGTCAGCAGGCTCAGGTAAGCGCTGCTGGGCGCAGCGGGAAACCGCACTTCGATACCGCTGGATAGCTCAGGACGGCCACTGCCGGTGCCCCCCGGTGACTGGGAACAGGCGCCCAGCAGCAATGCTCCGAGCAGCAAAGGAACAAAACGTTTCATCGGCGGCCTCCCATGCTCATGCTGGTCATAAAGTCGGTGGGTTCATGCAGGCGAATCATGAGGTTCTCGTCCACGACGGGAACGCTATTCATGGTCACCACGTACTTGCCGGGCGTAGCACTGGGTTGCAGCACGGTGTGGCGCACCAGTGACCAGCCCTGCGTGCGGGTTCCCTTTTCGGTGCTTTTGCCATCTTTGGTGGTCATGCTGTACGTGAAGGCGCTGCTGGCATACCCGTACAGGTCATGCGTGATGTACCGTTCTTCCTCGGCGGTGGGGAAACGGTCGTTGTTCCGGTCCTCGTAAGCCACGAAGTGAATGTTGCAGGTGGTCACTGTGCTGGGATTCACGGTGACGTTCGTCATCTCTTTCGCCTCCCCCGTCATGAACGGAGTGGTGCAGCGCGTGTTCTTCGCCAGCGTCGCCAGGTCGGATTTGAACAGCGAGATGGAGGCGGTCTTGCCGCCGACGTACCCATGCGTCAACACGACGGGTTCGACCTTCTGGTTGTCCTGTAACTGGTAGGTCACGGCCGCGATGCTCAGGTTGGCGGGCGCATCCTCCGGCAGGCGGAAAGTAAGCAACACCGGCGGGTCATAGGGAACGGGCCTGGGGCAGGCGGTCAGCAGCAGCGGCAAACCGCCCAGGGCCACCAGCAGAGACAGACGGGCTTTTTTCATCATCACCTCATTGTAGGAAGGCCGGGCAGCCCTGTCATGCGAAGTTGACCGGATGGCCATAGGCGGGGCAGTCCCGCTGGTTCTTATGGCCTCCGGCTCTCCGTTCAGGTGGTCAAGCGCCGCTTTGCCAGAAAGGCGCGGCGGGCCAGGGGAGGGGTTACGCCGGGGCGCGTCCAGATGAGGGTGCCGAGGATCAGCACAACCACGCCGACCAGAATCAGCCCAGCGTGGTTGGTGAACAGGAAAGCCAGGGGCAGGGCGCTGGCCAGCAGGACGGGCGGCCAGTGCGCCGTCCCGAGGCTGCGCAGGGCCAGCAGGGCGGCCACGGCGGCCCCCAGCGGCGCGGCCAGATAGGCGGGCAGGTAGCTCATCAGCACGCCGCCCAGGGCGGTGCCGGCCAGCAGACCCAGCACCGCCAGGCCCAGTGCCAGCGGCGTAGCGTCCAGGCGGCGCCAGCGCGCCCAGACCAGGCCGAACAGGCCCGCGAGCAGCAGCGCGAGGGGCGCGAAGGCGTACAGCTTGGTCAGGGTTTCGCGCAGGCTGCTGACGGTGAAACTCAGCGACACGTTCTGCGCGGTAATCACGTTCTTGAGGTTCCAGGAGAGGTTGGTGCCGCCCAGCGTGCGGGCGCTGCGGGTGGGGTACAGGCTGTAGCGCGCAAACTTGGGGGCCTGGTTGGTGCGGATGTTCAGGTTGAAGTTGCGGATGGGTTCGCGCCGGTCACTCAGCAGGTACTGCCAGCCGCGCGCGCCCTGGTGGCGGTAGGTCACCGTGACGTGCGCGGTCTGGCCGGGGTTCAATTGGCCCTGCCAGCCATTGCCGTTCATCAGGTCGGCGGCGGCCAGTTCGTGCCCGTTCACGATGACCTGAAAGTCCGAGAGGGTGCCGCTGCCGTCCGGCAGGGGAAACACGAAGCGGGCGGTGACGGGCGTATCCAGCGGATTGGTAAAAGCGTACTGAGCGCCGAATCTGGCGTTGTAGCAACTGCGCCGCGCGCCCTGCATGGGGGACACGAAATCCAGATTCAGGTTGACCAGGGCCTGGTCGAGCCGGATGGGTTCCTCGCCCAGCAGCGTGGCGCTGCGGGTAAACATGATGTCCTGCCCGCTGCGCCAGAAGCGGTCGCGGAGTTTCACGATGTTCTGGCTGGTGGGATCTTGCAGGTAAGGCGCCAGGGTCTGCACGCCCTCCTGCTTGACGCGCTTGATCATGGCGGGTGGAATGACCAGGGTGCGTTCGTACTTCTTCTCGGTCAGGTAGGTGACGCGCGGGCTCTGCTGGGTGGTGGGCGCGGCGTCCGGGTCGGCGCTGCGGCTGGCACTGGCGCTGTCGCCGCTGCTGACGCGGTGCAGCACCACCTGCCCGATTACGCCCAGCACGCTGAAGCTCAGGGCAAACAGCGCGGCGGCGGCTCCCCAGGCGCCCACGGGGGTCAGGGTCTCGCGCAGGTGCGGCAGCGACCTGGCCAACAGGCCGGGCCGGAAAAGCCGCAGAGAAAGCAGCGCGGCGCCGCCCAGGACGGTCAGCCAGAACAGCCCCTGCCCCAGGGCGTGCCACGGGGTGAAGATTGACCACAGTAAATTCAGCGCCGTTTGAACCATACCGTCCCCCTTCAGAGGGCCGAGGTTCCCTCTGGATAGTGATGTGCAGCTTGATGTGTAAGGTACTCAGGGAGCGGCGTTTACACATCCATATTTAGTTGCAGGTGGCCGCCGCTAAAGGTGTAGAAGTGGCCCTTCGCCCGCCTGTGCAGGGCGCGTACACTACCCGGCATGACCCGCGATGTCCTGCTGACCTGCCCCCTGGATTGCCCGGACGCCTGCCGCCTGAAAATCACCGTTGCGCCGGGTGAGGACGCCAGAACTGGTCAATACAGCGAGCGCATGGTCAAGGTCACGGGCGACCCGGATCACCCCACCACCAGGGGCTTTGCCTGCGCGAAAACGGTGCATTACCCGGCGCGGGCCAACCACCCGCAGCGTCCGCTGTATCCGCTGCGGCGCGTTGGGCAGAAAACGGACGCCGAACCCCGCTTCGAGCGCGTGACCTGGGAAGAGGCGCTGGACGACATCGCCGCCCGGCTCAAGACGCTGCTGGAGTCCCGGGGGCCGCAGAGCATCCTGCGTTACCACTACGCCGGCACCATGGGCCTGATGGAAGGCCACCACGCGCACACGCTGTGGCGGGCGCTGGGCACCCCCGAACTGGAGGAAACCATCTGCGCCTCGGCGGGCACTGCCGCCTGGAGCCTGGGCTACGGCACGCGCTACGCCCCTGCGCTGCATGACGTGCAGCACGCCAGGCTGATCGTGCTGTGGGGCATCAACAGCCTCTCGACCAACAGCCACCTGACCCCGCACCTGACGGCGGCCCGCAGGAAGGGCGCGAAAATCGTGTGCGTCGACCCGTACCGCAACCGCACCGCCGCTTACGCCGACCAGCACCTCAAAATCAGACCCGGCACGGACGCCGCGCTGGCGCTGGGCATTATGCGCGAACTGTTCCTCAACGGCTGGACGGACAACAACTACATCGCCGAGGCCACCACGGGCATCGAGGAACTCCGCGAGGCCGCGCAGGACTGGACGCTGGAGCGCACCGCCGAAACCACCGGCCTCAGCGTCGAGGAAGTCCGCGAGTTCGCCCACGCCATCGGCACCACGCGGCCCACCTATATTCGCGTGGGGTACGGCATGACCCGCCATGAGCACGGCGGAAACAACCTGCGGGCCGTGACCCTGCTTCCCGCCCTGACGGGCGACTGGCGGCACAAAGGCGGCGGGTGCGCCCTGAGCAGCAGCGGCACCTTCAAGCTGAACCGCACGCACCTGGGCGGCGCTCACCTCGTCAGGCCCGGCTCCTCAAGCGTGAACATGGTCGAACTGGCCAATGCCCTGGAACCCGCAGCGGGCCTGGGCGCCCTGGTGGTGTACAACACCAACCCCGCCGTGGTCGCCCCCGAATCCGACCGGGTGCAGGCCGGGCTACAACGCGACGACCTGCTGGTGGTGGTGCTAGAGCAGGCCATGACCGAAACCGCGCGCCTGGCCGACTACGTCCTGCCCGCCACCACCTTTGCCGAGCACGCCGACCTCTACACCAGCTACGGGCACCACTACCTGGGCTATAACCCGGCCACGCTGCCTGCGCCGGGCGAGTGCCGCCCCAACACCTGGGTGTTTCAGGAACTCGGGCGGCGCCTGGGCGTCACCGAGCCGGCACTGTACTGGACGGTGGATGACCTGCTGAAAGACCTGCTGAACACGGATCATCCGTTCCTGCAAGGCATCACGCCCGAACGCCTGAAAGCGGAAGGCAGCGTTCCCCTGAACCTGCCCGGCGATTTCCTCCCCTACGCCGACGGAGCCGAAACCGGCAGCGGCAAGGTGCAGCTCTCCCCTGCCCCGCACCACCGCGAACCTCACGCCGAGTTGAATGACCACTTCCCGGTGCGGCTGCTGACTCCGCCCGCGCATCACTTTCTGAACAGCACTTATGGTGTGCTGGAGAATCTGAACCGGGCTGAAGGAACCGAACCCCATGTCCTCGTTCACCCGCAGGACGCCCGGCAGTATCAACTTCACGAAGGCGGGTATGCTTCCCTGCAAAGCGAGTACGGCAGCGTCCAGCGCCGCGTGAGGGTCACCGACACCACCAGCCCCGGCACCGCCGTGCTGGAAGGGACGTGGTGGGGGCTCAGCGCCCCCGACGGCAAAAGCATCAATGCCCTGACCGCCCAGACCCTCACGGATCTGGGGGGCGGCAGCACCTTTCACAACACCCGAATTAAATTGACCCCCGCCCAGCCGTAAGGCTTACCTGGCGCGGTCTGGCAGCAGCAGTGTCCGGGCCGCCACACTGGATGTCCAGATGCTGCGTAAACCGGTCTGAATGGCCGAGTTCGCCACGGCACTGTAGAGGCCTGGGGCCAGATCGGGCGAGGGGTACAGCGACTGTTTGCCGGAAGGTGTCGCCCGCACCGCCATAGGAAAAGCCAGGGCCAGACTGGCGATCATCACTGTCCCCAGAAGCAGGCCTCCCACGCCGCCCGCCAGCATGTGCGAGGGGCGCTCCAACGGATCAGGAATCAGGCGGCTGATGGCCAGACCACTGACAGCCCCC